>CAZDIF010000032.1:0-12582 GCA_964505365.1 uncultured Actinomycetota bacterium | reverse complement strand
TGCGCAGTTTCGGGCGGGATCGTGCGCACACCTCGCGGGGCGCATGCCATCATCGCGTGCCATCATGGGAGGCCCGAACCCGGCCTGACCCGCCCCACCCACCGAGGATCTCGTCATGTGTCGTTCCATTCGCACGCTGCGGCCGCCCTTCGTCGAGGACGTCACCGACGGGGACGTGCAGGCGGCGGCTCGGCAGTACGTGCGCAAGCTGACCGGGTTCCGCGAGCCCTCGGACGACAACCGGGCGGCGTTCGAGGAGGCGATCGCGGACATCGCGGCCACGACCGAACGGCTGCTGGAACACCTCACCGTTCGGGGTCAGCCCGCCATCGAGGTGGTCCCGGGGCCGGAGCGCAAGCCGCCGAGCCGGCCCCGTCAGGCGCGCGCGACGTAGAGCAGGTCCATCGGGTCGCCCTTCAGCTCGAAGGTGTCCACCGAGCGGAACCCGGCGTGGCGCAGCGCCCCGAGCGCGGCCTCGCGCCCCCACATCGCCCCGAGCCCCACGCCGTCCTGGGCCAGCGACACCGTGAGGCAGTGGGCCAGCGACACGCCGTACATCATCGGCGCCCACGGCAGCTCGGCCTGCTCCTCGAGGGTCGGCGGCGCGCTGGAGTCGATCATCAGGAACACCCCGTCCTCGGTCAGCACCCGGTGGGCGGCGGCCAGCGCGGTGTCGGGCTCGGCGAGGTCGTGGATCACGTCGAACGCGAGGACGACGTCCCACGGACCCTCCGGCGGCGCGGTCGCCGACCCCTCCACGAACGTGATGTTGTGCAGGCCGGACCGCTCGGCCTCGAGCGCGGCCTCCTCGACCGCATCGGCACTGACGTCGAGGCCGACGACCTCGCTGGCCGGGAACGCCGCGGCGACGAGCCGTGCGGCCTCCCCGCGGCCGCACCCGAGCTCCAGCACCCGCGCCCCGGCGGTCAGCCGCTGGGTCAGCCCCGGCACCTGGGCGAGGTAGGAGTCCACCAGCAGGGCGTCGTAGCGGTGGCGGCTGAGCCGGTCGATCACCTCGTCGACGTCCATCGGCTGGTCCTCGTAGCCGATGCCCCCGCCCTCGCGGAAGACCCGTTCGAGCTCCTCGAGCCCGGCGGCGGCCCCGACGGCGATGCTGACCATGCCGCTGAGGTTGTACGGGCTGGAGGCGACCAGGGCGGCGGCGTGCTCCGGGGGGAGGTGGAAGGTGTCGTCGTCGGGGTCGTGGGTGACCACGCCGCCGGTGACGAGCACCCCGAGCCACTCGCGCACGTAGCGACCCACCAGCCCGGTGCGGTCCGCGAGCGCGTCGGCGGTGAGCGGCTCGTCGGCGAGCGCCTGCAGCAGGCCGGTGCGCCGGCCGAGCTCCAGGTGGGTGACCAGCATGGCGCTGGACAGGTGCGACACCATGGTGCGCGCGAACTGCCCCGCGGCGCGGCGGTCCACCTCGGTCATTGATCGGCTCCCGGTCGACTCCACCGCAACCGTAGGCGTCGGCGGGCCCGGGTACGGTCCGCGCCTCGACGCCTCCAGGAGCCCGACCCCGTGCCCGGCTACGACCTGCACACCCACACCGACCTGTCCGACGGCACCACGACCGTCGAGCACAACGTGCGCATGGCCGTCGAGCTGGGCCTGGAGGGACTGGGCGTCACCGACCACGACACCACCGAGCCGTTCGCCCGGGCGGCGCTCGCCGCCGACGGGACCGGGCTGGAGATCGTCCCCGGCACCGAGTTCTCCGCGGAGCACGAGGGCAGCTCGGTCCACGTGCTCGGCTACTGGGTCGACCCCGCCGACGAGCCGCTGCAGCGCGAGATGGACCGGCTGCGCAACGAGCGCTTCCGCCGGGCCCAGCAGATCGTCGAGAAGTTCCGGGCCCTCGGGATCGACGTCGCCTTCGACCGCGTCCGGGAGCTGGCGGGCGAGGCCCCGATCGGCCGGCCCCACATCGCGAAGGCCGTGGTCGAGACGGGCGCCGTGTCGGAGATGCAGGAGGTCTTCGACCGCTACCTCGCGGACGGCGGGCCGGCGTACGTGCCCAAGTACGCGGTCGACCCGGTCGCGGCCGTGGCACTGATCCGCGCCGCCGGCGGCGCGGCCGTCGTGGCCCACCCGGGCCTGTACTCGGCCCGGGAGCGGGCCGACGGCACCCGGGGGATGGAGGACGAGGTCATCGAGGCGATGGCGGCCGCCGGGATGGCCGGCATCGAGGCCGACCACCCGGTGCACACCGACGAGGAGCGGGCGCGGTTCCGCGACCTCGCCGCGGCCCTGGGGCTGGTCGTCACGGCCGGCTCCGACTTCCACGGGGAGGCCAAGGACCTCGAGCTCGGCGAGTCGACCAGCTCGCGCGAGGTCGTCGAGGCGCTGCGGGCTCGACGCGGGTAGGGCGCGCTCCTGCCGGCAAGCCTGTACGTTCGGACCGTGGTCGAACGGGCAGGCCGTGTGAGCGGGGTCCGAGGGCTGCGCCACGGTCGTTCGCCTGCGAGACTGCGTCCCGTCGGGTTCCCGACTCCCCAGGAGGCGAGCCGTGTCAGAGACGCCACCCGCGCCGCAGAAGGCGCAGAAGATCGTTCCGACGCCGACGCTGCACTTCCCGGACGGTCCGTTGGCCGGCACGGTCATCCGGATCGACCAGGACGTCGCCACGCTCGGGCGCCGCACGGACAACGCCTACGTCGTCGCCGACCCCCGCGTCTCCCGTGTCCACGCCGAGCTGCGCAAGGAGGCCGGCGCGGTCATCGTCACCGACCTCGGCTCCGCCGGCGGAACCCGGGTCAACGGCGAGGAGATCAACGGCCCGGCCGTGGTCAACCACGGCGACCGGGTCGGCTTCGGGCCGGTCACCGCCCTGTTCGAGGACCCGGCGATGGCCTCCAAGGGCGAGGACGAGACCCAGGTCATCGAGGTGCCGAAGGTCGAGACCGGCCCGCACCTGTCGCCCCGCCAGCAGCAGGTCCTCGAGCTGATGGCCGAGGGCATGACCAACTCCGAGATCGGCGAGCAGCTCGGCGTGACCGAGCGGACCGTCAAGGCGTACGCGCAGGAGCTGTACGACAAGCTCGGCGTTCGCAACCGGGCCGGCGCCGTGGCCGAGGCCGCCAAGCTCGGCCTGCTCTAGCGCGTCGCTCACCGGTGTGCGCCGTGCGCATTCCTGCTCGGGGTGGTGTCGGTGTGACGGTGGACTGTTCGACGCACTGGTGAGGCCGGCCACCGGGGCGGGCCACGGCAAGGACACCACCATGAAGTACATGCTGCTCATCTATGCCGAGGAGACGGAGCGCGACGACCTGACGAGCACCCCGGAGGGCCAGGAGGCCGAGATGAAGCGGTGGGTCGACTACACCGCCGACCTCCAGGCGGCCGGGGTCATGCTCGCGGGTGACCCGTTGCAGCGGATCTCCACCGCCACGACGGTGCGCGTGCGCGACGGGCAGCGGAGCGTGACGGACGGCCCGTTCGCCGAGACCAAGGAGGTCCTCGGCGGCTACTACCTGTTGGACGTCGACAGCCTCGACGACGCCATCACGTGGGCCGAGCAGTGCCCCGCGGCCGAGTACGGCTCCGTCGAGCTGCGGCCACTGATGGACTTCCCGGCCACGTGACGACCTGGGCGGACGCCGCCCTCGCCGAGGCGTTCCGGCGTGAGCACGGGCGGGTGCTGTCCGTGCTCATCCGGGACCTCGGGGACTTCGACCTGGCCGAGGACTCGCTCGCCGAGGCGGTCGCGCAGGCGACGAGGCAGTGGCGGGCGGACGGGGTGCCGGAGCGGCCGGGTGCGTGGCTGCTGACCGTCGCGCGGCGGCGGGGGCGGGACCGCCTCCGCCGGGACGCCGCGTGGGCCCGCAAGGCCCCGCTGCTGGTCGACCCCGACCCGCCCGACGACGCCCCGGACTCGGCCACGCCCGTGCCCGACGAGCGCCTCCGGCTGCTGTTCACGTGCTGCCATCCCGCGCTGGCGACCGAGGCACGCATCGCCCTCACCCTCCGCACGGTCGCGGGGCTGACCGTGGGCGAGATCGCCCGCGCCTTCCTCGTGTCCGAGGGGGCCATGGCGCAGCGCCTCACCCGTGCCAAGGCCAGGATCCGCGACGCCGGCATCCCGTACCGGGTACCGGTGGAGGCGGACCTCCCCGAGCGCGTGGCCGACGTCCAGCACGTGCTGGAGCTGATCTTCAACGAGGGGTACGCCGCCAGCCACGGCGACCAGCTCGTCCGTCGCGAGCTGACGGCCGAGGCCGTGCGCCTGGCCCGCCTGCTGCACGCGGCCATGCCCGACGACCCGGAGGTGGAGGGGCTGCTCGCCCTGTTCCTGCTGCAGTCGTCCCGCCTCGACACGCGCACGGACGCGGACGGCCACCTGCTCCGGCTCGAGGACCAGGACCGCTCGCGGTGGGACGCCGCGGCGATCGCCGAGGGCACCGGCCTCGTCGAGCAGGCGCTGCGGCGCCGACGGGTCGGGCCGTACCAGCTGCGTGCCGCGATCGCGGCGGTGCACGCCGAGGCCCCGTCGTTCGAGGCGACCGACTGGGCCGAGATCGCCGCGCTGTACGCGACGCTGGCGCGGATCGACCCGTCGCCGGTCGTGCGGCTCAACGGCGCCGTGGCGCTGTCCTACCTCCGCTCCCCGTCGGAGGCGCTGGCCGTCGTCGACCGCCTGGCCGACGCGCTGGACGGCTACCACCCGTTCCACGTCGTCCGGGCCGAGCTGCTCGACCGGTGCGACCGGCCCGGCCCGGCCGCGGCGGCCTTCGCGCGTGCGGCGGCGCTGGCCGGCAACGCGATCGAGCGCGCCCACCTGCGGGGCCGGCACGACGACGCGGCCCGCCGCGCGGCGTCGTGACCACGGTCACCCGAGGGCCCGCCGCAGGGCCGCCGCGACCTGGTCGGTGGCGACGATCGCGTCGGAGTGGATGGCCAGCCGGCGGATGAACCCGTGCCGCATGAGCGGGTACGTCGACACGACGACGTCCACGCCCGCGGCCAGCAGGGCCTCGGCGTAGGCCTGGCCCTCGGCAGTCAGCAGGTCGTGGCCGGCCAGCAGCAGCAACGTCGGCGGCATGCCGGCGAGCTCGGCGTGCAGCGGGGAGACGTCCGGCAACGACCGGTCGGCGTCCTCGGGCACGAACGTGTCCCAGTAGAAGGCCATCTCCCCGCGGGAGAACCCGAGCTCGAGGTGCTCCGCCGGGTCGCCGTCGGTGATGCCGACGCCGTCGGTCACCGGGTAGACGAGCGCCTGGAACGTGACGGGGCGGCCGCCGTCGCGGGCCCGGCGTGCGGCGACGGTGGCGAGGTGGCCGCCAGCGCTGTCCCCGGCGACGGCCACGCGGTCGGGCCGGGTCCGCTCGAGCTCGCCCGCCTGCACGGCCGCGACCACCGCGTCCACGTCGTCGACCGCGGCCGGCCAGCGGTGCTCGGGCGCCATCCGGTAGTCGACCGACACGACGACGCAGTTCCCGTGGACGGCCAGCCGCCGGCACACGCCGTCCAGCGTCTCGATCGACCCCACGATCCAGCCGCCGCCGTGGGCGTAGACGGTGACCGGCAGGTCGGTGGCGTCCGGGCGGTAGACCCGGCACGGCACGCCGCCGACGGCCACGTCGTGGACCTCGGCCACCGGCAGCGGGGGACCGGCGAGCGCCGGGACGGTGGCCAGCTGCTCGGCGCGCACGCGCGCCAGCTCGTCGCGGTCGAGCACGTACGGCGGTCGCCAGATCTCCTCGGGCGCCGGCACGGCGGCGGGGTGCAGCTCCACGTCCTCGTCCTTCGGCGGGGAGGCGAAAGGCTAGGTTGCTGGGCAACCGGGCACGGTCCTGGGATGACCCCGGTGGCCGCGACCCCGTATCGTTGCGGCCGGGACGCCGGACCCCCGAGATCCGACACGAACGGTGCCACGACATGACCGCGACGGTCTACGCGTTCGCCAACCAGAAGGGGGGCGTCGGCAAGACCACGTCCGCGCTGTCGGTCGCCGCCGCGATGGCCGAGATGGACCGCGCCGTCCTGGTGGTCGACCTCGACCCGCAGGCCTGCCTGACGTTCTCGCTCGGCTACGACCCGGACAAGGTCGAACCGTCCCTGCACGACACCGTGACCGGCCGCACCCGGCTGGTCGACACGATCGTGCAGCACGGCGAGGTGGACCTCGCGCCGGCCAACATCGACCTCGCCGGCGCCGAGGTGACCCTGCTGTCGCGCACCGGCCGCGAGTACCTGCTGCGTGGCGAGCTGCACGACCTGCTCGACAGCTACGACGCCGTCATCGTCGACTGTGCCCCGTCGCTCGGCGTGCTCACGATCAACGGGCTGACCGCGGCCGACGAGGTGATCATCCCCGTGCAGTCCGAGACGCTGTCGCACCGCGGGGTGGCCCAGCTGCTCGAGACCATCTATGACGTCCGCCGCCTGACCAACCGCGGGCTGCACGTCCGTGGGCTGCTGGCGACGATGTTCGACCCGCGGACCCGGCACGGCAAGGAGGTCCTGCGGGACCTGCTCGCCCGCTACGAGCTGCCCCTGATCGGCGCGCCGGTGCGCAAGTCGATCCGCTTCGCGGAGGCGCCGACCTCCGGCGAGAGCCTGCTGGCCATCGGCCAGGACGTCCCCGGCACGGCCGCGTACCGGATCATCGCCCGCGAGCTGCTCGACGAACCGGTCCCGGACGAGCTCTGGGAGCTGGCGCTGTGGGACGCGGCCCGCCGCGAGGTGGTCCTCGGCGAGGCCGCCGTCCGGACCGGGGCGCTCGTGGACGAGGGGACGCCCGGTGGCTGACGACGGACGCAGCGCCCGGCTGGACCGGGTGTCCCGGCCGCTGCCCGGCGCCCCGCGGCGTGATGCCTCCGGCAAGGAGGCGCTGTACTCGACGGCGCCGACCGCGGCCGCCACGAAGCCCCTCGAGGTGACCTGCCGCCGGTGCGGCGTCACGAGCGGGCTCCGGCTGCGGGACGCCGTGCGCCTGCTGCGGCCCCCCGCCCTGGCGAACCCGCTCACCGGGACGCTGTGGGCGCGGTGCCCGTCCTGCGGGCGCCGATCGTGGCTGGACGGCTCGACGGGCCAGGCGCTCCGGGCACTGCTGGACCGTCGGCCCGACCGCTCGTGACGCGCCGGGTCCCGGCGAGCCTCGTGCTGGTGGCCGCCCTGGCCGTCGCCGGCGCAGCGCTCGTCTCACTGGACGGTGAGGTGCCCGAGGCCGACGCCGGCGGGGCCACGGCGGCGCCGAGCCCGACCGCCACCACGGAACCCGTGCCGACCCCGACCGTGGCGCCCACCCCCACGGCCTCCCCGACGCCCGTGGTGACGGCCACGCCGGCGCCGACCCCGACGGTGCCCTTCGTCATCGGGCCGTACGGCACCCGCGTGGCCGCCGGGACCGGCCCGGTCGTCGGCCGATCCGGGCCGCTGCGCACCTACACGGTGGAGGTGGAGCCGGCCACGGGGATCGCTCTCGAGGAGGTGCTGCCGGTCGTCCGCCGGGTGCTCGAGGACCGCACGCGCGGCTGGACCGCCGACGGGGCCGTGCGGTTCCAGCGGATCGACGTCCCGGCCGAGGCCGACGTGCGGGTCGTCGTGGCCACCCCGGCCTCGGTCGACGCGAACTGCGCCGCGGTCGACCTGGAGACCAACGGCATCTACTCCTGCTGGGACGGCCAGCGGACGATGCTCAACCAGCGCCGCTGGGAGCACGGCGCCGCGGACTTCCCCGACCTCGACCAGTACCGCACCTACCTCGTGAACCACGAGGTGGGCCACGCCCTCGGGCACGACCACGTGGACTGCCCCGAGCCCGGCGCGCGGGCCCCGATCATGATGCAGCAGACCCGCAGCGTCGGGGTGTGCGAGCCGAACGGCTGGCCCCACCCCTGACGCCGTCTCGGGTCATCAGGGCAGGTGGTCGACCTGGACGCGGCGGCGGGGGCGTGGGGTGCCCTCGCCGCGGGCCTGCTCGCCCCGGCGGGTCGTTCGGGCACCGCCGCGGCCGCGGTTCCCGCCGTCGCCGTTGCTCGTGTCCTGGTCCCCGCGGCCCCGGTTGCCCCGGCCGCCGTCGCGACCGCCTGTGGCGCGGTCGCCGTTGCCGTTGCTGGCGCTGGTGGAGCCACCACCGCCACGGTTGCGACGCCGGCGGTTGCCACCGCCGCCCTCGGAGCTCCGGGACGGCTCGGCCCTCGTGTCGCCGCCCTTCGTGTCGCCGCCCTTCGTGTCGCCGCTCGTCGAACCGCGGTCGGCGCGCGTCGACGTGTCACGGCTGTCCGACTGGCGATCGGAGGTGCGGGCGCGCGTCCTGGTGCGGGTCCGCGTGCGGACGCGGCCGCCGCCGTCGTCCGACGACGTCGACGCCGATGCCGTCTGCCGCTCGGGCTGCGCCTTCGGCTGCTCCTTGGGCCGCTCCCTCGGCTCGTCCTTGGGCCGCGGGCGGCGGTCGCGGGAGGCCGGCCGGGAGCCGTCCTGCTCGCGGCGGCTCTGGTTGCGGCCGTCGCTGGACGACGATCGACGCTGCTTGCCGCCGCCCCCGCCGCTGCCGCTGCCGTTGGCGCTGCCGCGCGACGTGCGGACGAGGTGGTCCCAGGGGGTCTCCTCGGGCAGGTCGAAGCGTTCGGTGAGCTCGGCGGAGGTGGAGAAGACCTCGGCGACGTCGCCGTCGGCCTGCACCGCCTTGCGGATGACGTTGAGGCGGTCGACCTCGTTGAACTCGGCGAAGGTGACGGCGACGCCCTGGTTGCCCGCCCGTGCCGTGCGGCCGATGCGGTGCAGGTACATCTTCTCGTCGTCGGGGCAGTCGTAGTTGAAGACGTGCGTGACGTTGTCGACGTCGAGCCCCCGCGCGGCGACCTCGGTCGCCACGAGCACGTCGGCCTTGCCGGCACGGAACCGGTCGAGGTTCTTCTCGCGGGTCGACTGGCGCAGGTCGCCGTGGACGGCGATCGCGCTGACCCGCAGGTCCTCGAGCTCGCGGACGAGCCGGTCCGCCATGTTCTTGGTCCGCGTGAAGACGAACGCGCCACCGCGCCCCGGCGACTGCAGGAGCCGGGCGAGCACGCGCGGCTTGTCCATCCGGTGGACGAGCAGGAAGTGCTGCTCGACCGTGGAGGCGATCTGCGACTCCTGGGACTCGGCCCGCATGAACGTCGGCTGGTGCATGAACCGGCGGGCCAGCTTGACGATCTCGACGGGCATCGTGGCCGAGAACAGCAGGGTCTGGCGCTCGTCCGGGACGCTGGTCAGCAGCCGCTCGACGTCGGGCAGGAAGCCCATGTCGAGCATCTCGTCCGCCTCGTCCAGCACCACGGTGTGGACGTTGGAGAGGTCGAGGTTGCGGCGGCCGAGGTGGTCGAGCGTGCGCCCGGGCGTGCCGATGACGACGTGCACGCCGCCGGTCAGCGCCTCGATCTGTTCCTCGTAGCCGACCCCGCCGTAGATGGCGATCGAGGTCACGCCGCGCTCGGCGCCCACGGTGAGGTCGTCGGCGACCTGCAGGCAGAGCTCGCGGGTCGGGACGATGACCACGGCCTGGGTCTTCTTGAGGTTCGGGTCGACCCGCTGCAGCAGCGGCAGGCCGAAGGCCAGCGTCTTGCCGGTGCCGGTGCGGGCCTGCCCGATGAGGTCGGCGCCCTTGAGCGCCATCGGGAGGGTGAGTTCCTGGATCGGGAATGGGTGGACGATCCCCTTGGACTTCAGTGCATCCGCGAGGCCCGCCTCCACACCGAGATCGGTGAAGGTGGTGGTGTCAGTCAATTGTCTGGGGTCCTGTACGTGTGTATCGATGTGACCGCCAGACAGTGATCCTCGATGGGATCTCTCGCAGCGACTCGGCAGTCACGCGCTTTGGGTGCGCCGACACCGGTCCGTGCCGGGTGGCGCGTCGTGCTGGACGGGAGCGTATCGGATGGCATGCGAAAGGCCCCGCCGGTGTGGCGGGGCCTCTGCGTGATCTGGCGAGCTCGTGAAAGACCTGGTGGTGCTCAGACGAACCCGTCGATCATGTGGGGGCTGAGTGTCACAGCGGCCGAACGTCGGTCGCCTGCGGGCCCTTCTGGCCCTGGCCAACCTCGAAGCTGACGCGCTGACCCTCGTCGAGGGACTTGTAGCCCTCCATGTTGATCGCGGAGAAGTGGACGAAGAGGTCGTCGCCGCCCTCGGACGGGGTGATGAACCCGAAGCCCTTGTCGGCGTTGAACCACTTGACGGTTCCGTCTGGCATGTTTCGTTTCCTGTCGTGACACCTCCCGCCGGGTCGTTCCAAGGTTGAGGAACAAGACCCCCCGGGGGAGGCAGCACGGGCAACGGTACCCCACGCCGGCCGGTGTGAACAGGGGTGCGGCCGTGGCCGTTCGCTCAGCGGTCGGGGAGCCCGTCGACGGCCAGTGCGACGTCGGCGGCCACTGCGGCGTCCGCGGCCTGCATCGCCCCTGCGGGCTCGATCACGTCCAGCCCAGCGCCGCCGAGCCGGAGCGCCATCGCGGCCATGCGGGCGTCGCCGTGGACGTCGAGGTCGTGCTGGGCCTGCGCGGCCAGCAGGGCGGCCTGCATCGCCCGGCCCAGGGTGAACGCCCACCGGCGGGCACCGTGCTGCACCGCCTCGATGCCGTCGGCCTCCATGGCCTCGGCCAGCCAGGCGGCGGCGTGGTCGGCGGCGTCGATCGCCTGCTGGCCGACCCGGGCCAGCCGCGGGTCCTGCGTCGCGGTGGCGTGGCGGCGCACCTCGGCGAGGTAGCCCGGCAGGGCCTCCTCGCGCTGCACGGCCCGCAGGGCGTCCAGCGACAGCACGTTGGTGGTGCCCTCCCAGATCGACAGCACCTGGGCATCGCGCAGCAGCACCGGCAGCCCGGTGTCCTCGATGTAGCCGGCCCCGCCGAACGCCTCCAGCGCCTCGGACGCGCCGGCGACCGCCTGCTTGCCGGTCAGCAGCTTCGTGACGGGCAGCAGCAGCCGCAGCGCCCGGACCTCGTCCTCGGTGGCGACGCCGTTCTCCTCGCGGCCCAGCAGCTCGGCGACGCGCAGCGCCATCGCGGTGGCGGCAGCGTGGCGGACGCGCAGCTCGGCCATCGTCGCCTGGTGCAGTGGCTGGTCGACGAGCGCCCGGCCGAACGCCACGCGGCGGCGGGCGTAGTCGGTCGCCAGCGCCACGGCCCGGCGCAGGCCCGACGCGGCGCTGACCGCGTTCCACAGGCGCGTGACCGCGAGCATCGGGGTGATGTTGCGGGTCCCGTTGGCCGGCTCGCCGACGAGGTGGGCGACGGTGCCGTCCAGCGCCAGCTCGGCGGTCGGCATCTGGCGCGTGCCGAGCTTGTCCTTCAGCCGCAGCACGCGGATGTTGTTGAGGTCGCCCCCGTCGTCGCGGACCTCGAGGTAGTACATCGCCAGGCCGGCGCCGCCCGGACCGTTGCCCTCGGGACGCGCCAGGGTCAGGGCCATCTGCGAGGTGATCGCGGACGTGAACCACTTCGTTCCGTGCAGCCGCCAGGTGGAGCCGTCCTTCGTGGCGACCGTCTCGGTCAGGCCGACGTCGGACCCGCCGGTGCGCTCGGTCATCCACTGCCCGGAGGTCCAGGCCTCGTCGGGGTCGCGGCTGGTCAGCCGGGGGACGGCCCGGTCGATGAGGTCCTGGTCGCCGTGGTGCAGCAGGGTCTTCGCCGCCCCGTCGGTCATCGCCAGCGGGCACGAGTACAGGGCCGACGAGGGGGCGTACAGGTAGGCCAGCGCGAACTGGTGCAGCCGCGAGAACTCGCCGTGCTCGCGCTCGTACCCGGTCGCCACCACGCCGTGGGTCGCCGAGTAGCGGCCGATCCGCTTCCACTCGTCGGCGACGCGGATGTCGTCCACCCGCCGGCCCCAGGCGTCGAAGTGGACCAGCTGCGGCTCCATCTCGCGCCGGTTCATCACGTGGGACAGCTCGAACAGCTCCCCGGCGGCGAGCTGGCCCATCTCGGCCAGCGACGGCGTCACCTCGGCCAGCACGTCGGCCGGCATGACCCGTTCGAGGTGGCGTTGCAGGACCAGGTCGTCGGCCCACTCGTCGTGGAGCCGAGGTGGGTCCTGGAAGAAGCCGGTCTGGTCGATCGTGGGCACGGCCACCTCGCGCGTCGCGTCCGCCCCCACGGTAGCCGTCCGTCCGATCCGCACGCGGTGCGGGGTCGGGGAGCGACTACCGTCGGCCGGGCAGCGACTCGAGGGTGCGTGCCGCATGGCCATGATGTCCCCGCTGGACGCGATGTTCCTCCTGATGGAGGCACGCGAGAAGCCGGCGCACGTCGGGGGCATGCAGCTGTTCGAGCCGCCCGAGGGCGCCGACCCGGACTTCCTCAACCAGCTGTACCAGGGCGCGATGACCTCGACCGGCGAGGTCCGGCCGCTGTTCCGCAAGCGCCCCCACCGGCCCGGCGGGATCGGCCCGTGGACGTGGCAGGAGGACGAGAAGTTCGACCTCGAGTACCACGTCCGCCACTCCGCCCTGCCGCTGCCCGGACGGATCCGCGAGCTGCTGGCGCTGGTGTCGCGCCTGCACGGGTCGCTGCTGGACCGCCACCGGCCGCTGTGGGAGTCGCACCTGATCGAGGGCGTCGCCGACGGCCGCTTCGCGCTGTACACCAAGGTCCACCACGCGCT
>CAZDIF010000031.1:0-12614 GCA_964505365.1 uncultured Actinomycetota bacterium | reverse complement strand
CTGGACCTGTTCTTCCGCAAGATCGCCCGGGACCAGGGCGGGACGCTGCTGTGGTTCGCCGGCCAGATCAGCGAGTTCGTCGAGTCCGGCCCGGACCACCTCGCCGACGAGCGCAAGGCCCTGGGCCGCGCGCTGGAGGACGTGCAGGGCCACCTCGGCATCCACGTCCAGCAGGCGATGGCCGCCATGAACGACGCCGAGCAGGCCGGCGAGCTGTACAAGATCGGGCTGCACTCGGTGGCCCTGCTCAACTCGCTGTCCGAGCTGGTCATCGGCTGGCTGCTGCTGCGCCACGCCGACATCGCCCAGCAGGCCCTCGACGGCGGCGCCACCGGGGACGACGCCGACTTCTACACCGGCAAGCTCGCCAGCGCCCGCTACTTCGCCGAGGCCGTGCTGCCCAAGGCACGCCAGCGCCGCGAACTGGCCGAGGCCGAGGACGGCGCGCTGATGGAGGTCCCCGAGGCGGCCTTCTGATCCTTCCCCTCCCCCGACGCCCCGGCCCGTGCGCCGGGGCGTCGATCGTTCGCCCGTCCGGGCACTGTCCGAACGGTCGGGCCGATCGGCGGCGGTGATGACGCGCCGCCCGGCCACCGATGCGTCATCATTCCCCCATGTCTGCCTCCTCCCGACGTCCTGACCGCGCCACGTCCTCCCGCCCCCGGTGGCGGCGGTGGGCCGTCTGGCTCGCGGTCCCCGCCCTGGTCGTGGTGCTGCTGCTCGGCGCCTGGCTGCTCGTCATGATGGTCCGGGTGCCGTTGCCCGAGGACGTCGCGCCCGGTGCCACCACGGTCCTCGACCGCGACGGCAACGTCGTCGGCAGCCTCGCGGGCGACCAGACCCGACGCGACGTGGCGCTGAACGACCTGCCCGAGCACACGCGCCTGGCGGTGCTCGCCGCCGAGGACCGCCAGTTCTACACCCACGGTGGCGTGTCCCCGCTGGGCATCCTGCGGGCGCTCGTGGCCAACGTCCGCGCCGGGGGCGTGACCCAGGGCGGCTCGACGATCACGCAGCAGTACGTCAAGAACGCGATCGTCGGCAACGACCAGTCGCTGCAGCGCAAGGTCCGGGAGGCCGCACTGGCGGTCAAGCTCGACCGCGAGTACGACAAGGACACCGTCCTCGAGTGGTACCTCAACACGATCTACTGGGGGCGCGGTGCGCACGGGATCGGGGCGGCGGCCGAGACCTACTTCGACGTCCCGGCGTCGGAGCTGACCATCAACCAGTCGGCGACGCTGGCCGGAATCATCTCCGCGCCGGAGGCCATGGACCCGCGTGACGACCCCGAACGCGCGAACGCCCGTCGCGAGTACGTCCTCGACGGGATGCTCGAGCAGGACTGGATCACCCAGGAGCAGCACGACGAGCTGGTGGCCGAGGGCCTGCCCGAGGTCACCAACACCACGGCCCTGGCGACGCAGACCGCGCCCTACTACCTCGACGCCGTCCGTCGCGAGCTGACCGCCGAGCTCGGCCCCGGCGCGGTCCAGCAGCAGCTGAAGGTGTTCACCGGGCTGGACCTGTCGACGCAGCGGGCCGCCGAGCAGGCCGTGCGCGACGTGCTGGCCGACCACGGCCTGGACGCCGACGACCTCTCGGCGGCGGTGGTGTCCCTGGATCCGCAGACCGGCGTGGCCCGCAGCGTGGTGGGCGGCCCGGACATCTCGTCCCAGTCGTTCAACGCGGCCATCCGCGCACGCCGGCAGGTGGGCTCCACCTTCAAGGCGTTCACGCTGACCGCGTGGCTGGAGGACGGCAAGTCGCCGGAATCCCGCTTCGACGCCCCCGCCTCGATCGAGGTCGGCGACGACCACGAGATCAACGACTACGCCGGCCGTGACCGCGGCACGATCACCCTGTTCGAGGCGCTCGCCGTGTCCGCGAACACCGTCTTCGCCCAGGTGCAGCAGGAGCTGGGGCCGGAGCCCATCGTCGACGTGGCCACCCGGCTCGGCCTTCCCGAGCAGTACCCGGGCGAGGACGGCGAGCCGCGTGACGCCTTCTCCCGCGTGCCGACGATGACCCTGGGCGTCGACGGCTTCACCCCGTTCGAGATGGCGGAGGCGTTCAACACCTACGCCGCCGAGGGGCTCCACACGCCCGCACACACCATCGTCCGCGTGGAGACGGCCGACGGCGAGGTGCTGTACGAGGCGAACGAGGACGGCGACGCCGCCATCAGCGCGAACGACGCCCGCACGGCGACGGAGGCCATGCGCCGGGTGATCACGTCCGGCACCGGCACGGGCGCCGACATCGGCCGGCCCGCCGCCGGCAAGACCGGGACCACCCAGGGTGGCGCCGACGGCTGGTTCGCCGGCTACACCCCGGACCTCACCACGGTGGCGTGGGTCGGTCGCCTCGGCAGCAACGAGGCCGTCGAGGGCCTGTCGGGCGCCAACCTGCCCGTGGACCTGTGGCGCGAGGTGATGCTGGCCGCGCTGGAGGGCGTCGAGCCCAGCGACTTCACCCCGCCGGACCTGAGCGTCTACGAGATCATCAACCCGGCCCCGGAGCCCTGCCCCGAGGGCTACAGCGAGGCCGATGAGGTGGAGGAGCCGACGGACGAGGGCACGGACGCGTCCGAGACCCGCACCGAGGTCGCCCCCGGCACCGAGGACCGTGAGGGCGGCCCCTGCATCCGGGTGGTCACCGTCGAGCCGACGGAGACCGAGACCACCGAGGAACCGACCGAGACCGAGTCGCCAACGCCGACCCCGACCCCGACCGAGACGCAGACGACCACGGAACCGACCGAGACCGAGACGGCCACCCCGACCGAGACCGAGACGACCGAGGACTCGACGGAGGCGTCGGGCGGCGGGTCGGGAGGCGACACGCTCGCTGGCACCGAACCGAGCCCGTCGGAGACGTCCTCCTGAATCAGGCCCGACGCGGGGCCAGGGCGCGGAGCACCGACACGGTGAGTGCCCCGAGGGACGTCCCGATCGCGTTGAGGGCGACGTCGTCGACGTCGGTGGCCCGCCCGAGCGGCAGCACGTACTGGATGGCCTCGAGGGCGACGCTGAGGACGATGCCGAGGGGCAGCACACGGCCGATCCCCCAGCGCCGCCACAGCGCCAGCCCGAGCCCGAACGGGACGAACAGGGCGATGTTGAGCCCGAGGTTGCGGGCGGACAGCAGGTCGTCCCCGAAGGTCAGGTAGTTGCCGATCGTCTCGCCCGGCTGCAGGTTCACGCTCGCCTGGCCACCCACGACCACGGGCAGCAGCGTCGTCGCGGCGATCAGCACCAGGGACGCCAGCAGCGTCCCACCACCGAGCGTCCGCACCCACTGCCGGTCGTGGCGACGGCGGGCGATGCCCACGAGCGTCCCCAGCGCCACGACCACCACGACCGGCAGCGCCAGGGCCACGCCGTCGCCGAAGGCGCCGAAGACGTCGAACAGTCGGTCCACGTGCCTCCACGGTCCTGCCGGGCGGAGTGTGCCGGCCGGCAGCACCGCGTCGCGCGAGGTGGCCCCGCCGTTCAGCCGGGGCCGGCGGTGCCGAGGACGCCGGGGTTGCAGATGCCGGACGGGTCCAGTCGGGCCCGGGCGGCGTCGAACGCGTCGAGGAAGGGGGCCGGCACCTGGCGGCGGTACCAGGGCGCGTGGTCCCGCCCGACCGCGTGGTGGTGGGTGATCGTCCCGCCGGCGGCGAGGATCGCCTCGGAGGCGGCGGCCTTGACCTCGTCCCACGCCGCCACCGGGTCGCCCCGCCCGGCCGGGGCGATGACGGTGAAGTAGGGCGCGGCCCCGTCGGGGTAGGCGTGGGTGACGCGCAGGCTCACGCTCCCCCCGCCGCAGACCTCCTCGAGCGCTCCGGTGGTGGCGTCCCGAACGGTGGCGACGAACCCGTCGAACGCGTCCCACGTGGTCGCCGTCTCGAAGGTCTCGACCACCAGGCCGAGCCGGACGAGGGCGTCCCGCAGGTAGGGGGCCCGCAGGAACGTCCGCCGCCACGCGCCGGCGTCCCCGGTGGAGGCACCGGTGGTGTCACCCTCCACCAGCCGCGGCCCGTCGGGACAGGTGCCGCCGTGGTCGGCACACAGCTCGAGCGCCCGGTCGATCCACGGGCCGAGCGGGTGGTCGGCGCTCTCGAAGCCGAGGACCACGACCGTGGCGGTGCCCTCACCGGCCCCCGCGAGCGCCGCCTCGGTCGGGTCGAGCAGTCGACAGTTCGCCGGGTCCAGGCCGGACTGCGCGAGGTCGCGGACCGCCGCGGCGGCGGCTGTCTCGTCGGCGAAGCGCACGGACGCCTGTGCACGGAACGTCGGCCGGCGCTGGACCCGCACCCACGCGTCCGTGACGACGCCGAGTGCTCCCTCGGACCCCAGCAGCAGCCGGTCCGGTGACGGGCCGGCCCCGGACGCGGGCAGCCGGCGGCTGTCCCACCTCCCGGCCGGCGTGACGGCCCCGACCGCCTCCACGAGGTCGTCCACGTGCGTCCAGCGGGTCGCGTAGTGGCCGCCGGCCCGCGTGGCGATCCAGCCACCGAGCGTGGAGAACTCCCACGACTGCGGGAAGTGCCGCAGCGTCAGCCCGCGGGGTCGCAGCTGGTCCTCGATCCGTGGGCCGAGCGCCCCGCCCTGCACGCGCGCGGCCAGGGACACCTCGTCGACCTCGAGCACCCGGTCCATGCGGGTCAGGTCGAGGGTCACGGTCGGGCCTCCGGGCGGGTTCACCCCGCCCACGACGGAGGTGCCACCGCCGAAGGGCACGACGGCCACGCCCGCGTCGGCGGCCCAGTCCAGCACGCGGGCGACCTCGTCCGCGTCGGCGGGGTGGACGACGGCGTCGGGCGCGGTGTCGATCCGGCCGCGGACGGCCCGTGAGACGTCCCGGAAGGCCTGCCCGTGGGCGTGCCGCAGGCGGTCCCGGTGCGGGTCGTCGGGCACCTCGCCGCGGAGGGCTGCGGGGACCTCGACGCGTGGCGCCGGCAGCTCGACGGCGGCGGGCGCGGGCGGCTCCAATGGATCCGGCACGGGCAGGTCGAACTGGGCGGCGACCAGCTGCGCCAACCCGTCGAGCTCGTCCCCGCGGACAGCCTCCGCCTCGTCGCCCCATCCCCACCACGACCTCATGCCGTCTCCGTCCTCGTGCCCGGCACGTCCAGCAGCCGGGCGATCGCGTCGTAGGTTCGTCGCGGCGCCTGCTCGGGGAACCCGTGGCGCAGCCCGGGCAGGACCACCAGCTGCGCGCCCGCGATGCCGTCGGCGAGCTCGCGGGATCGCGGCAGCCCCACCACGGGGTCCTCGGACCCGGCCAGCACCAACGTCGGGCAGGTGATGTCGGACAGCACCGGACGGCTGTCGTGCGCGAGGCAGACCTCGGTCAGCCGGTGGTGGCGCTCGGCGAGGTGCGGGACGGCGGCCGCGCGGGTCAGGCGGAGCAGCAGGCGCCGTCGCAGCAGCTCGCTGCCCGCGTAGGAGGTGGCGTTGGCGTCGGCGTAGAAGGCCCGCCAGTCCCCCTCGCGGACGTACCGGTCCCACCGGCCGAGCACCTCGCGGAAGCGCGCGTCGGGCCGGGCCAGCGTGGCCGTCAGGGCGAGGTGGGTCACGAGGTCGGGATGGCGGGCCGCCAGCCACTGGGCGACCATCCCGCCCATCGAGTGGCCCGTCACGGCGACCGGGTGGCCCACCACCTCGCGCACGAACGCCGCCACGTCGTCGGCCAGGTCGCGGGTCGACGTCCCGGCGGCCACCGGATGGCGGTGCGACACCAGCAGGATCCTCGTCGGCACGGTCCCGTGGGGCAGCCCGGCCACGGCGGCACGCGTCCGAGGCTCGGACAGGGGCATCAGGCCGTCGGTCAGGCCCGGCAGCGCGACCACGACCGGCGTGTCGGCACCGCCGAGGTCGGTCCACGGCAGCCGGACGTCACCGTGGGTGAACCACCGCACCGACGCTGCGCGGGCCACCCACACCTCCTCCATGCGGCGAGTCGTCGCGACCGTAGTGCGCCGGGCTGAAGTTCCCGGCGTGGCGGGCCGACACCGAGGGCGACCGGCGACCCCGTATCGTTCGCCCCCGAGGAGGTCCCATGCCGTCCGACCACACGCCGCGTCCGCCCGTCCGGGTGGGCCATGTCGTGGTGGTCGCGCTGCTGGGGGTGGGCGCCATGCTGGCGACCCTGTGGGTGCTGGTGCCCGGCGGCTCCGGCATTGCGCTGGTCGGGCCGGCGGCGTCGTCGGACGGCTACCGGCTGTGGGCGGAGCGGACCGACGGCAGCCCGGTGCGGTGGAACCCGTGCGAGCCGATCGACTGGGTCCTGAACCCCGACGGCGCCCCGGACGGCGCGGCCGAGCTGGTCGGCGACGCCCTCGTGCGCATCGAGGACGCCACCGGGCTGCAGTTCCGCTACCTGGGCACCACCGACGAGCGACCACGACGCCAGCGCCCGACGATGGACGTCGACCGGTACGGCCGGGACTGGGCGCCGGTGCTGGTCGCCTGGGCCCCGCCGTCCGACCAGCACGCGCTCCGGGAGACCGACCAGGGCGTGGCCGTCCCGGTCGCCGTGGGCGGGACCTTCGTGACGGCCCAGGTCATCCTCAACGGGGACCGGTGGCTGGCGCCCGACTTCGCCGACCGCTCGGTCTCGTGGGGCGGGGTGCTGGTCCACGAGTTCGGCCACGTCGTCGGGCTCGACCACGTCGAGGACGACACGCAGCTGATGTACGACTACACGGGTCGCGGACCGGTGGCATTCGGGGAGGGCGACCTCGCGGGCCTGCGCGCCGTGGGGGCCGGGGACGGCAGCTGCCTCGACGCCGGCCGGCCACGCCTCGTGGAGGTCGAGGTCAGCGAACGGCGCTGACCAGGGGTCAGCCGACCAGTCCGCCACCGGCCCCCGACACGCCCCCGTCGACGGGGAGCACGACGCCGGAGATCCAGCTGGCGGCGTCGGAGGCGAGGAAGGTGACGGCGGCCGCGACGTCCTCGGGCGTGCCCAGCCGCTGCAGCGGATGATGCCGGGCGGCGCCCTCCTCGTCGGACTCCCACAGCAGCCGGGACAGCCGCGTCTTCACGACCGCGGCGGCCACGGCGTTGACCCGGACCCCGGGTGCGAGCTCGTGGGCCAGTTGGCGCGTGAGGTGGTGCAGCGCCGCCTTGGACACGTTGTAGGCGCCGATGAACGGGCTGGGCTGCAGGCCGCCGACCGAGCCGATGTTGACGATCGCGCCGCCGTGCTCGCCCATCCACTGGCGCCACGCCTCGCGGGCGAACACCAGCGGTGCGCGCAGGTTGACGTCCCAGGTCTTGTCGACGGCCCCCATGTCGACCTCCACGATCGACCCGCCGGACGGGTTCGTGCCGGCGTTGTTGACCAGCACGTCGCACGCCCCGAAGGCGTCCACGGCGGCCGCCACGGCGTCCCGGACGTGGTCGGGGTCGCTGGCGTTGCCGACCACGGGCCGGACGCGGTCGGCGTCCAGCTCGTCGGCGACCTCCGCCAGGGATTCCTCCCGGCGGCCGGTGATGACCACGCCGCGGGCGCCGCTGGCCAGCAGCTCCGCCGCGATCGCCTGCCCGATCCCCCGGCTGGCGCCGGTCACCAGCGCCACCCGGTCCTCGACCCGTGCGTCCACGTGCCCTCCTCGCTCGTCCGGGCGCGCAGCCTACGAGTCGGCCGGTCAAGTCGTCGGGAAGGCGTCGGCGATCGCGTCGATGGCCGCGGCCATGTCGCGGTCGCGGTCGGTCACGCCGCCGGCGTCGTGGCTGGTCAGCGTCACCTCGACCTTGCCCCACGTCAGCAGCAGGTCGGGATGGTGGTTGGCGACCTCGGCCTCCATGGCGACGCGTGTCGTGAAGGCCACCGCGTCCCGGTAGCCGTCGAACGTGACGGTCCGGTGCAGGGCGTCGTCGCGCTCCTCCCAGGCGGTCAGGTCGGCAGGCTGGTCACTCATGCGGTTGCCTCTCGTCGTGTCGCCCCCATGATGGCAGACGACGTGGCCGAGACCCTGCCCATGTTCCCGCTGTCCACCGTGCTGCTGCCCGGCACGGTGTTGCCGCTGCACGTCTTCGAGCCCCGCTACCGCGCGCTGATGGACGCGGTCATGGCCGGGGACCGGCGCTTCGGCGTCGTCCTGATCGAGCGGGGCCACGAGGTGGGCGGGGGCGACGAGCGGGCCGGCACCGGGACGATCGCCTCGATCGTCGACACCGAGCACCTGCCCGACGGCCGGTGGGCCGTGGTCGCCGTCGGTGCGGAACGGATCCGGGTGGTGCGCTGGCTCCCGGACGACCCGTACCCGCGGGCGGAGGTGGCGTCGTGGCCCGACGACGTCGACGAGGTGCCGGACGGGACGCTGGACGAGGTCGGTCGTCGGCTGCGCCGCGTCCACGCGCTGGCCCGCGAGCTGGGGGCCGACCCACCGGAATCGTTCGAGCTCGCCGACGACCCGCTCACCGCGTCGTACCAGGCCACCGGGCTGGCTGGGCTGGGTCCGCTGGACGCACACCGCCTGCTGGCGTGTCGGGGACCGGGAACGCGTCTGGCACAGTTGCGCGACCTGCTCGCCGAGCAGGAGGAGATCCTGCGCTTCCGACTCGGAGCGTCCTGACGTGCCCACCCCACGTGTCCGCGAGATCCGACCCGACGAGTACGCCGAGGTCGGCCGCCTGCTGGTGGCCGCCTACGACGCGGCGGGACGCTTCAACGACGAGTACCGAGACTTCCTCGCCGATCCGTCCCAGTGGGTGGCTGGCGCCAGCGGCGCGCTGGTGGCCGTGGACGACCACGACCGTCCGATCGGGTGCGTGGCCTACACCCGGCCCGGCGACGAGGAGTTCGAGCCGGGCGTGCCCGCGGCCGGGGACGCCGGCTTCCGGTTCCTGGCGGTCGACCCGGGCGCCCAGGGCTCCGGCGCCGGACGGGCGCTGGTGCAGGCCTGCATCGAGCGCGCCCGTCGCGACGGCGCCCGCCGGCTGGTGATCCACTCGATGGCGTTCATGACCACGGCCCACCGGCTGTACGAGCGGATGGGCTTCGTCCGCCGACCGGACCTCGACGTCGTCTTTCCCGCGGGTCGGGGCTACACGCTGACCCTCGACCTGGTGCCGAACGCGGCCGACCACTTCCCGCCGCCCGGCCCGGAGCCGGACGAGGTGCCGTGGTTCGAGGACGCCTGGGGCCTGCCGCACCGGCACGAGCGGACCCCGATGTGCTGAGACGAAAGGCTCCCCGAGCATGTGTGGCCGTTTCGTGTCCGTGTCCACGCCCGAGCAGCTCGCCGAGGCGTTCGGCGTCGACGACGTCCGGACCGAGTCGCAGGGCGAGCGCTACAACGTCGCCCCGACGCTCGACGTGTACTCGGTGATCGAGAAGGACGACCAGCGGCGACTCGGCACGCTGCGGTGGGGGTTCCTGCCGCACTGGGCGAAGAGCCTGAAGTCCCGCGCCCCGATCAACGCGCGGCTCGAGGGCATCGAGGACAACCGCATGTTCGCCCGCGCGTTCGAGCGGCGCCGCTGCCTCATCCCGGCGGACGGGTTCTACGAGTGGCAGGAGCGGGAGGGCTCGACCCGCAAGCAGCCCTGGTACATCCACGACCCGGACGGCGCCCCGCTGGCGCTCGCGGGCATCTGGACGGTGTGGCGTGACCCGGACCAGGACGACCCCGACCCGGTGTTCTCGTGCGCGATCGTGACGACCGCCGCCGCCGGGCGGATGGCCGACCTCCACGACCGCATGCCCGTGGTCCTGCCGGAGCGGCTGTGGGCGGAGTGGCTCACCGCCGACCCGCAGGAGGCCACCCACCTCCACGAGGTCGTGACGAAGGCCGGCGTGCCCCGGCTCGAGGCCCGCACGATCACCGACCGTGTCAACAACGTCCGCAACGACGGCCCCGAGCTGCTGGAGCCCGGCACCGTCGAGCCCTAGCGGCCGAGGACGGCCGCGGCGGCGTGGTCGGCGCTGGCGACGCAGGGGCTGACGCCGATGCCGTCGTACGCGGCGCCGGCGACGTGGAGGCCGTCCGGCAGGGCCGTGCGGATGCGGTCGACCCGCTCGCGGTGCCCGACCGTGTACTGGGGCAGGCCCCGGTCCCAGGCGGTGACGACGGCGTCGACGGCGGGCGTGCGCACGCCGGTGGCCCATCGGACCTCGGCGTCGACGCGCCGCGCGAGCTCGTCCTCCTCGAGGCCGCGCCAGCGGTCGTCGTCGACCCGGCCCACGGAGGCCCGGACCAGCACGTGGTCGCCGGTGTCGCGGTGCGGCCACTTGCGCGACACGAAGGTGGCGGCCTTGACGAGCCGGCCCTCCCGCCGCGGCACCAGCATGCCGGAGCCCTCGGGCAGCTCGGCGTCCGCCGAGCGCCGGTACGCCAGGGTGACGACCGCCACCGACGCATACCGCACCTGTGCGAGCTCCGCGGCGGCCGTTCGCGCGACGTCCGCGACGAGGTCCGCCGTGGCGTGGGCGGGCGTGGCCAGCACCACCTGGGCCGCGTCCACGGGGTCGCCGTCGACCGGCACGACGCGCCAGCCGTCCCCGGCCTGCTCGACGCGGTCCACGGCGACACCGGTCCGCACGGCGTCGCCGAGGTCGGCGGCCATGCGGTCGGTCAGCTGGGCCAGGCCACCGGCCAGCGTCTGGAACACCGGCCCGTCGGAGGCGGCCGTGCGGGCGCGATGGCGGCGCAGGCCCACGAGCAGGCTGCGGTGGGCGCGGGCGGCGTCGGCGATCATCGGCGCGGTCGCCTCGACGGACAGCTGGTCGGGACGCCCCGCGTACACGCCGCCGAGCAGCGGCTCGACCAGCGTGCCCACGACGGCGTGCCCGAAGCGCTCGCCCACGAGGTCGGCCACCGACCGGTCGCCGCCCACGCGGCGGCGCGGCAGGACGAGGTCCATGCCGGCGCGTGCCATGGCCGCCGGGGACAGCACACCCGAGCGGGCCAGCGCGACCGGGTCGGTGGGTGCACCCAGCACCGTGCCGGCGGGCAGCGGCCGCAGTCGCCCGCCGGTCCACAGCCACACCTGCCCGGTGGCCGGCTCGACGAGGTCGTCGCCCAGGCCCAGCTCACGGGCCAGGCGCGGGGCCGCCGGGGTGCGGGCGAGGAAGGCGTCCGCGCCGAGCTCGGCCTCCTCCCCCGCCACCGTGCCGAGCGCCAGCTTGCCCCCGAGCCGGTCGCCCGCCTCCAGCAGGACGACGTCGGTGCCGGCCCGGTGCAGCCGCCACGCCGTGGTCACGCCGGTGATGCCCCCACCGACGACGACCACCGGAGCGGCCGCGCTCACGAGCCGGTCTGCCCCTCGGCGTGGACCAGCTCGACCACCCGGGCCAGCACGTCCGGGTCGGTCTGCGGCAGCACGCCGTGGCCGAGGTTGAACACGTGGTCGGGGCGGTCGCCGATCGCGTCCAGCAGCGCCCGCACGCGGAGCTCGACCTCGTCGACGGGCCCGAGGGCCACGCACGGGTCGAGGTTGCCCTGGGTCGCCACGCCGGCGGGGACCCGCTGGCGGCCGACCTCGATCGGCACGCGCCAGTCGACGCCGACGACGTCCGCACCCGCCGAGGCCATCAGCCCGAGCAGCTCGCCCGTGCCCACCCCGAAGTGGATGCGTGGCACGCCGGTGTCGGCCAGTGCCTCGAGGATCCGGCGGGAGTGGGGCAGCACGTAGCGCTCGTAGTCGACCGGGTGCAGTGCGCCGGCCCACGAGTCGAACAGCTGCACGGCCCGCGCCCCGGCGTCCACCTGCGCGCGCAGGTGGGTGGCGACGATGTCGGCCAACAGCTCCATGAGGCGGTGCCAGGTCGGCTCGTCGCCGTACATCAACGCCTTGGTGTGGGCGTAGTCCTTCGACGGCCGCCCCTCGACGAGGTACGAGGCGACGGTGAACGGCGCCCCGGCGAAGCCGATCAGCGGGACCTCCCCCAGCTCGTCCACGACGAGCCGGACCGTCTCGAGGACGAACGGGGCGTCGACCTCCGGCTCGATCGGCCGCAGCCGGTCGAGGTCCTCCTTGCGGCGGATCGGCTGGTCCAGCACGGGCCCCACGCCCCGGCGGATCTCGACGGGCAGGCCGATCGCCTGCACCGGCGTGACGATGTCGCTGAACAGGATCGCCGCGTCGACCCCGTACCGGCGCACCGGCTGCAGCGTCACCTCGGCGGCGAGGTCGGGCGTGTGCACGACGTCCTGGAAGGTGTGCTCGGCCCGGATCGCCCGGTACTCCGGCAGGGCCCGACCGGCCTGGCGCATGAACCACACGGGCATCGTCGCGTGGGGCTCGCCGCGGCAGGCGGCGAGGAACGGCGATTCGGCCACGTGGGGTCCTGTCGGGCGGGCGGGGCCCGTGCAGGGTAGGGCTCGGGAGGAGACGTCCGTACGCCGGATTCTGTTCCCCGTGTGACCGGGGGGCGACCATCTGTCTGGGACGACGATTGCTCGTCGCCTCGAGCGGCCTACCCGGGACGTCGGCGGGCCACCGAGTGCCGTCCCTGCTTGGCCTTGCTCCGGGTGGGGCTTGCCTGGCCACGACGGTCACCCGTCGTGCCGGTGGTCTCTTACACCACCGTTTCACCCTTACGCCCGGTGTGACCCGGACGCGGTCTGCTTTCTGTTGCGCTTTCCGCGGATCGCTCCGCCTGGGAGTTACCCA
>CAZDIF010000030.1:8224-12702 GCA_964505365.1 uncultured Actinomycetota bacterium | reverse complement strand
CCGCAGATCTCGGTCTGGCCGTAGATCTGCTTGAGGTTGACGCCGATCGAGTGGAAGAACCGGAACACGTCCGGGCCGAGCGGGGCACCGCCGGTGTAGCAGCGCTTCAGCCGCGTCAGGCCGAGCTGGTCGCGGATCGGCCGCAGCGCGACGAGGTCCGCGATCGCGTGCTTCACGCGCATCCAGGGGGACAGCTGCCCACCCCGCACGCGCACCTCGGCGGCGTCCCGGCCGACCTCGTAGCCCCAGGCGAACACCGTGCGCTTGAGCCAGCCCGCCTCGCCGAGCCGGACCTGGATGTCGGAGACCATCGACTCCCAGATCCGCGGCGGGGAGAACATCACGTCGGGGCCGATCTCGCGCATGTCGGCCTTCACGGTCGCCGCGTCCTCGGGGAACGAGATCGTGAACCCGACCTGCAGGCCCGCGGCGGCCGTGATCATCTGCTCACCGATCCAGGCGAACGGCAGGAACGAGACGAAGCGGTCCTCGGCGGTCAGCGGGTCGAGCTCCATCAGCCGCTGGCCCATCGACAGCAGGTTGCGGTGGCTGAGCATCGCCAGCTTGGGGCGCGAGGTCGTGCCCGAGGTCGTGCAGATCACGGCGACGTCCTCGGGCCGCCCACGGGCGATCTGCTCGTCGAGCCAGTCCGGCACGCGCTCGGCCTCCTCGCGCCCGGCGGATTCGACCTCGGTGAACTCGCGGAGGATGTCCTGGTCGTAGTGCTCGAGCCCGCGCGGGTCGTAGTAGACGATGGCGCGGACGCGCGGGAGCTCGTCGGCCAGCCCGAGCAGCTTGTCGACCTGCTCCTGGTCCTCGGCGACGACCACCTCGACGCCACCGTGGGTGAGGATGTGGACGATCTCCTCGCCGACGCTGGTCGGGTAGATCCCCACGACCGCGGCGCCGATCGACTGCGCGGCGAGCTCGGCGATCAGCCACTCCGGGCGGTTGTCGCCCAGCACGGCCACGAGGTCGCCGGCCACGACGCCCATCGTGCGCAGGCCGTGGGCGAAGTCGCGCACCCGGCGGTGGTACTCGGCGAACGTGATGGGCTGCCACACGCCGTACCGCTTCTCCTGCAGGGCCACGTCGTCGGGACGCGTGCGGGCCATCTCGGCCAGCAGGCGTGGGAAGGTCGCGTCGGCGGGGTTGGTCACGTCGGTGCTGCCCTTCCTGCCGTGGTCGCGGTGGCGCGTGGGTGCGGCCGGCGTCATGCGGCGGACTCCTGCCCGAGGTACGCGTCGATCACGCGCGGGTCGTTGGACACCTCGTCCGGCGTGCCGTCGCCGATGACCTCGCCGAAGTCGAGGACCGTGACGTGGTCGGAGATGTCCATGACCACGTCCATGTCGTGCTCGATGAGCACACAGGTCACGCCCTTGAGCTCGTTGACGTCGAGGACGAAGCGGGCCATGTCCTCCTTCTCCTCGGCGTTCATGCCGGCCATCGGCTCGTCGAGCAGGAGCACGCCCGGCTGCAGGCACAGCGCCCGGCCGAGCTCGACCCGCTTCTGCACGCCGTACGCGAGCTCGCCGACGGGCTTGTGCCGGTGGGCCTGGATCTCGAGCAGGTCGATGACCTCCTCGACGAGGTCGCGGTGGGTGATCTCCTGCCGGCGGGCCGGACCGAACCAGGCGAGCGAGGCCAGCACCGAGTTGCGCATGTGGACGTGCCGGCCGAGCATCAGGTTCTGGAGCACGGTGAGGTGGCGGAACAGCTCGATGTTCTGGAACGAACGCGCGACGCCGACGCGGGCGATGCGGTGCGGGCGGGCCCGGGTCAGCTCGACCGGGCCGGTGGTGCCGCGGCCGCCGTGGTAGCGGATCGCGCCACCCTGCGGGCGGTACAGGCCACTGATGCAGTTCAGCAGGCTGGTCTTTCCCGCACCGTTGGGCCCGATGATGGCATGGACGGTGCCCTGGCGGACGGTCAGCGAGACGCTCCGGAGGGCGTGGACGCCCCCGAAGCGCAGGTCGACGGCGTCGACCTCCAGCTGCGGCTGGCCCGGCTGCAGCGAACTGCCGTCGAGCTCGTGCCGATAGGCGCGATCGGTCACTGCACGTTCT
The DNA here is from genome assembly GCA_964505365.1 of uncultured Actinomycetota bacterium. Classification (GTDB taxonomy): domain Bacteria; phylum Actinomycetota; class Nitriliruptoria; order Nitriliruptorales; family Nitriliruptoraceae; genus CAWCLK01. The sequence continues at coordinate 10,633 of CAZDIF010000030.1, read as the reverse complement.
CCAGGTGGCTCCCGGCCGGGACCGTAATCTTCCACTATCTGGAAGTCAATTGCGTTCGGTCACCCAGAGCCGCGGGGTTTCCCGGCCATTGGCCGGCGGTGGGGCGCCGACAGGACGTGTGCGCACGTACGCTTCCACATAGCGGGATGCTGCTACTCTCCGGCGAGAATCGACCGGAGACGGGCGAGCTGGTGAGCAATGGGACGCCTCGCGGCACGCTGGGGACGGTGCACAACGCGGCCACGCTGCTCCGCCTCATGTCCGAGGGCCCATCTCACCAGCAGCTGACCGACCTCGCCGAACGTTCGAACCTCTCACTGGCGACCGTACACCGCCTCCTGCGATCACTCACGTCCGCGGGGCTGGCCGAGCAGGACCCCCGGTCGTCCCGGTACGGACTGGGCCCGGAGCTCGTGCGGTTGGCCGAGAGCTACCTGTCCCGCCACCCCGTGCTGTCCATCGCGGCCCCGTACCTGGTCGAGCTGCGCAACACCACCGGCGCCACGGTCCAGGTCGCCACGCTCGTCGGGTTGCAGCTCGTCCTGCTTGACCGCATCGACGGACAGGACGCCGGCGGCGTGTACCGCGACGCCCGGCGGGTGCACGACCCGACCACGTCCGCGCTCGGTCGGCTCCTCCTCGCACACGACGACGACGCCTGGCAGCAGGTCCGCGACGACGAGCACTTCACCGACGACGAGCGCGAGTTGTGGCAGAAGGAGGACCTCCTGGTCCACGTACCCGCCTCACCGACCGCCGTCGCCGACGTGGCCTCGCCGATCCGCGAGCGGGGCGGCGACGTGTCCGTGGCCATCAGCGTGCTCGGGCCGGCGACGACCCCCGACGACGAACGCCTCCGCGAGGACATCGGTCCCCTGGTCGTCCGCGCGGCCACCACGATCTCCCGGGCCCTCGGGGGGGCCTGATGGATCCCCGTTGGCACGAGGTCGCCGACTCCCTGACGTGGGACACGCCGCCGCGAGCACTGCATGAGCCGGGTCCCCGGGGGGGATCGTGGTTCCCCGGGGCGAGGCTGAACGCGTGCACGAACCTGCTGGATCGGCACCTGGCCACCCGGGGCGACCAACCCGCGCTGCACTGGGAGGGCGAGCCGGGAGACCGCCGGACCCTCACCTACCGGGACCTGCACGACGAGGTGACGGCGGTCAGCGACGCGCTCGCCGGGCTCGGAGTCACGGCGGGCGACCGAGTGGCGCTGCACACCGGACTGCTGCCGGAGAGCATCGCGATCATGCTGGCCTGCATGCGCCTGGGCGCCACCTACTCCGTCATGCCCGCCGTCCTGCCGCCCGAGGCCGTCGCCGCGCGGCTGGAGGACCTGGACCCCCGGGTGCTGGTGACACAGGACGGCGCGTGGCGGCACGGGGTCGTACTGCCGCTCAAGTCCCGCGCGGACGAGGCTCTGGCAGCCGCGGGCACCGTCGAGCACACGGTCGTGATCCGCCGTACCGGGGTCGACGTGCCCTGGTTCGAGGGCGATCGGTGGCTGCACCAGCTCCTGGCCCGCCCACGCCCCGGTGTGGCGGCCGCGCCACGGCCGCCGACCGAGCCCGTCCCCGTGGACGGCGACCATCCCATCCACGTGTCGCACCTCGCGAACCGGAGGGGCCGCCCGGCCGGCATCGTGCATCCGACCGCCGGGCTCCTCGCCTACTGTGCCGCGGTCGAGCAGGCCTTCGCCCCCCAGCCGGGGGCCGTGGTGTGGTCCCCTGCCGAGTTCGCGTGGCTCGCCTGCCAGACCCACGGCATCATCGGTCCCCTCGTCGACGGTGCGACGGCGGTCGCCTATGAGGGCATGCTCGACACGCCCGGGCGGGACCGGGCCTGGCAGATCATCGAGCGCTACGGCGTCACGACCCTCCTCGCGACCCCGTCGGTCCTGCGGGCGGTGCGGCGGTGGCGGCGAGAGCCGCCCGCGGAGGAGCAGGTCGCCAGCCTCGAGCTCCTCGTGACCGCCGGCGAGCCGCTGGAACCCGACACCGCGCGGTGGCTGCGCGAGGACGTGGGACGTGGCCGCATCCCGGTCATCAACGCCTGGGGCCAGTCCGAGCTCGGCGGCCTGGTGTACGCCGACCACCCGCCGCTGGCCGATCGACTCCCGGACCCGGGGCTGTCGGTCCTCGACGACCAGGGGCGGCCGGCCGACGTCGGCACCGCGGGCATGCTCGTCGTGACCGAGCCCTGGCCGGCCCGCGCAGGCCCGGTCTGGGGCACGGACGACCTCGTCCCCGGCAGCGAGCCGTCCCTGCCCGACGTGCACGTGACCGGCGACCGCGCCCGGGTGACCGAGGACGGGATCGAGTTCCTCGGACGGGCGGACCACGTCTTCTCCGTGTCGGGCCAGCTCGTGTCCGCCACCGAGGTGGAGGACGTGCTGCTCGAGCACCC
>CAZDIF010000030.1:5295-8124 GCA_964505365.1 uncultured Actinomycetota bacterium | reverse complement strand
TCGCGGACGGGTGAGTGCGTCGCCGTCCCGAGGATGACCGGAACTGGCCCGCCCCCGTGGGGACGGGCCAGTTCCTTGCGGGGTCGCTCGGTCAGGTCCGTCGTCGGCGGACCTGGACGCCATTGGCGATGAGCGTCATCGCCACGAGCACCACGGCCAGGGCCTGCAGCGTGACAGCCGACCCGGCATCGTCTGCTGGACCGACGCCCCGAGCGGACGCGGCCTCGGCGTCGAGCGTCGTGGTCGACGCCTCGTTCGCCACCGCCCGGTCGGACGACACGTCGTCCGTCGATGCGTCGTCCGTCGACGCGGTCCTGGACGAGGTCGGGGCGGTCGCGCCGTCCGTGCCTCCGTCCGTCGCGGCCGCGTCCTCGGCCGTGCCGGCAGCCTCATCGGCACCCTCGGGTGTCGCCTCGGCGTCCGACTCGGTGTCGGCTGACTCGTCACCGTCGTCCTCCGCGCACCCGGGGCAGTCGCCGGGCGTGCGCAGGGTCGTGTCCTCGAGCGGCGTCGCGGACCCGGTGTTGGCGACCTCCTCCGCGTTGAAGTCGACCACCTGGGCCGAGCCACCAGCCTGGACCTCACCGTCGGGGCCGACCTGCACGATCGCTGCCGTCGAGGGCACCGGACCGTTGTCGCCCGCACGGTTGACGAACAGGTAGTACCAGCCTGGCGGTGCCGCGACACCGTCCGGTGGCGCAGTCACCTGCAGAGGACCGTTGCCGTTGCCCTGCTGCTCGAAGTCGAGGTACAGCCCACGCTGGTCGGCGTCGACGACGTGGGTCGTGCCCTGCAGCCGCATCAGCATCACCGAGTCGATCTCGGTGGGGCTGCTGACGGGGACGGTGAACTCGCTTCCGTACGAGATCCCGGCCGGGGCCCGACGGATCTCGGGACGCTCTGCCTCCGACCCGTCCGCGTTGAACAGGTACGGCGGGCTGTAGATCTGGAAGCTCGAGTCCTTGTCGTTGTTGTTGAACAGGTCCCGACGGTGCGTGTAGTTCATCGCGATGGGCGAGTGCCCACCGATGAGCACGCGACCGTCGCCGAGCAGGATCGCCGAGTTGTGGTAGGTCCGGCCACGCTCCACGTTGGCCGCCAGCCGCCACTCCCCGGTCTCCGGGTTGAACAGCTCGGTCTCGAAGATCGACTCCTCGGTCCCGGGTGCGATGACCTCGTCCCGTGTCCCGCCGTTGACGGCGAACACCTCACCGTTGGGCAGCAGGACGGCCTGCCCGTACCAGCGAGGCACGTTCAGGGGCTCGGTGAAGTTCTGGGTCACCTCACCGTCCGCCGTCACGGTGTAGGTCTCGGACAGCGGGATGGCCGGGGCGTAGGTTCCGGGCGACGGCCCGAGGATCCCACCAGCCATCAGCACCGAGGCCTCGTCGTACGGCGGCTCCATCGGCAGCAGGACGTCCATCGCGCTGCTGCGCCACCCGAGCGTGGCCAGTCCGACGGTCTCCCAGGTCTTGGTCTCCTGGTCCCAGAACTTCTGCAGCGCCCAGGTCGCCTCGTCGGCGGCCTGGCCCGCGGGCGTCCACTGCTGGCCGTTGCCGGCGAAGAAGATCTTGCCGTTCGGCATGAGGTGCAGCCGCGGGTACAGCGGCAGCGAGGTCTCCGAGTCCATGCCTTCGAAGTTCTCGGTCCACTCGTTCGTGTCCGGGTCGAACGTCTCGGTCCGGCGCACGTTGGACAGCTGGGTGTTCTTGATCAGCTTCGTGACGCCGCTGAACACCGTCACGCGGCCGTCCGGCAGGGTCACACCGGTCGGGTACCACCGGCCGTACTTCATGTGCCCGACCTGCTCCCACGTGTCCGTGGTCGGGTCGAAGGCGCGGGTGTTCCGCAGGCCCTCGAGCTCGATCGCGCCGGCCGTGGCGGGCCCTTCCGAACTCGACCCGTCGCTGGACGGCTCGTTGTACCAGTCGGTGCCGCCGTACACGATGGTGCGACCGTCGAGCAGCGTGGTCTGGTAGGAGCAGAACATGTCCCCGTCGTTGCGCTGGGGGTCGTCGGGGGGCGACGACGGGTCGTTCTCGTGGACCTGCCCGACCGTGCTGCCGACGAGGCCGTCACCGGGACGTCCCGGGACGCCGGCCATGCCGAGCGGATCCTGGGTGCCGTCCTCGCCCTCCTCGATGTTGGGGTTGCTGGCCCCGGCATCGCTCGGCGAGGGCGTGCTGAACTGCGGGCCGCCCTCGGGCGGCTGCTGCGTCCAGTCGATGAGGCGGGACTCGCTGTTCCGCGAGTCCGGGCTCAACTCGTTCCCGGACAACAGCGTGGTGTTCTCGTCGTTCTCGATTCCGTTCCAGAACAGCACCCGACCGTCCGGGAGCGCGACGGAACTGACGGCCGTCGGCTTGCACTCGATCAGATCGGTTTCCTCGTCGCGCCAGCATCGCGGCGCGTCCTCGCCGCCTTCCTCGAAGACAGCGCTCATCCTGCCAGCCTCGGCTGGATGAGGGCCGTCCTGTGCAGCCAGCGGGCTGAACAGTCCGCCGGCGATCACCAGCGAGCTGCTGGCCGCCAGGACCAGCGCCCGCCTGCCGTGCAACCTTCGTGGTCGTACCACCATGGCTCCCTCTCCCGGTTCTCACGTGTGCATGCGGCCCTCGCGCGATCGACGTGCGGCGAAGGGCGTGCCCGCCTGGAGGGGACGACGGGCGCTGACTGTGCATCCGGTCAGTCGTGATCATAGACTTCCATATTCCGGAAATCAAGACTAGTATGATCTCACTAGCGAGGGAGAGGGATCAGGGCCCTCCGCGTCGAACCAGCTCTTGGAAACTGTTCGATGATGGGTTCGCCGATATGAAATTCCGTGTC
>CAZDIF010000030.1:0-5195 GCA_964505365.1 uncultured Actinomycetota bacterium | reverse complement strand
TTCTATGCGACGGCGACGCCGACCGGCGGGCTGCCACGCCCACCGGACGCCCCCGACGAGCCCACGTGGGTGCAGTTGGCCGCCGACCCGGCCTGGGGTTGGTTCGACCACCGCCTGCACCCCGGGCCGCTGACGACACCCCGCGACCTCGATCCCGCGGACGCGCCGATCGAGTTCCACGACTGGCAGGTGCCGATGCAGCACGGGGACCGTGACGTGCAGGTGCGCGGCCATCTCGAGTTCGCGCTCGTCCCGGGCAGCGTCGTCGCGACCCTGTCGGGCGACGCCGAGCCGCTGCCGGGGGTGACGGTCACGGTGTCCCAGGGGCGTGTGCCCGCCATCCTGCTGGACAACGCCACCGACGAGGAGGTGCTGGTCCGCGGCCAGCAGGGCGAGCCGTTCCTGCGGATCGGGCCCGACGGCGTCTTCGGGAACGAGAACAGCCCGAGCTTCGTCGACGACCAGCGGTACCGGGATCGCGAGGTCGCGGAGCCACCTCGCGCCGACGGACCCCCGACGTGGGTCGAGCTGGCCGGAGAACCCCGCTACGCATGGCTGGAGGAACGTGCCCGGTACCCGCGCGAGCAACCCCCGCAGGAGGTGGTCACCTCCGACCGCACCACGGTGCTGCGCGAGTGGTCCGTCCCGATCGAACACGGCGACGACCGTGTCACGCTGCACGGCGAGACCCGGTGGATGCCGGACGACGAGGCGTTCGCCGCCCTGGGGATCCCCGCCAGCGGCGACACGGGGTCGGACTGGGCCCCCGTGGTCAGCTGGATCGTGTTCGGCCTCGGCGTCGTCCTGATCGTGATCGGCCTGCGCCGACGTACGCGGGCGCGCCGTCAGGCCGACAGCGCCGCGGCCGGGTGACGGGTGGCACGCTGGCGCCGCCCCGCCTCCGGCCCTGGCCCGGCGTCAGGGACGGAGCTCGAGCACGCCGTCGGGGTAGGGCGCAAGGTGACCCTCGGGCGCGGTTCCCCGGTCACCGAAGTGCTCGGCGAGGAAGGCGTCGGCCACGGGGACGCTGAACTCGTCACAGTCCAGCGCGACGCCCCAGGCCCGCAGGGCGAGGGACCGGCCGGAGGTGAACTCGCCGCGATACGGCGCCACGATGACCCCCGCACCGGCCTCGCCGCGCTCGTCGAAGCCGGCGTCGTTCCACCCGGATCCCCAGCGCCCCACGACGTCGATCGTCTCGGCGTCGAGCGCATCCGGGTCGTAGTACACCACGACGGCACCGTGCTCGAGGTTGTGGGTGGTCACCCGCTCGTCCGGCGCGATGTCCACCACCCCGACCGCGTGGACGCGGGCCCCGAGGTGCCGACCGCCGGCTGTGGGGCGGAGGTCGGGGTAGAGCTCCTCGGGCGACGGGGCGTCCTCGAGGGTGTCCAGGTGCGGCGTCGGGGCGAGGTCGGGCACGTCGAGCTCCTCGCACCCGGCACTGGCGCGCGCCTCCCTCGCGTCGGCCTCGGACACGACGAACTGCGCGCCGTCGTCGGTCGGGTCGTCCTCGCCCCACGGCCCCATGAGTGCGGCGACGCCGCCGACCACCACGAGTCCCCCGCCCAGCACCACCAGCAACCAGCTGCGATCGACCACGGCTCTCCTCGGTCCGTCGAGCGTGACCACGGCGGACGGGACCGCCGGTCCCTCGGCGCCGTGCGGCCGCCGAGCCTATCCACCAGTCGACAGGAGCCCTGATGCCCCCGAGAGCCCCGCGTCCGTTCCCGGCCGTCGTCCTCCCGGTCCTGGCCGTCGCGCTCGCCGCCGGCCCCGGCACGACGACGCCCGCGTCCGGGGCCGTGACCGACTCACCGGCACCCGTCACCGTGCCGTCCGCCACCGGGGACGCGATCCCGCCCGCCCTCGTCGCGCCGGTGCACCCACCGGCCCCGACGCACCCCGACACCCGCGTGGACCCGGCGGCCGACCGGGTGCTCGCGGACACGGTGCACCGGATGGCTGCAGCCCTGGGGGTCTCGCTGCCCGTGACCCAGGCCGTGTCCGACGCGCGGCTGCCCGCCGACGTCAGCTCCGCCCTGGCGACCCTCCTGCAGGACCTCCTGGCGTGCCACGAGGTCAGCCGCGACGCGGTCGGGGCGGACGGACCGGACCGCACCGCGTCCGGTGCCATCCGGCCACTGGACCCCTGGGTCAGCGAGCAGCTGCGGTCCTGCGCGGTCCGGCTGCACCTCGACCTCACGGCGGCCCTCCCGGCCATCCGCGACGGCCTGGCGTCGAGCGACGGGCCCGACCTGGACCTGTGGCCGGTCCTGCGGGTGGCGCGCGGGGACGTCGACCACGTCCACGACGTCGACTACCTGCTGCTGGTCGACGAGGCCGGCGACGACCACCACCTCGGGAACGCAGGCAGCAACATGGTCGACCTCCGCCGGGGCCACGCGCCGTACGCGCTCCGGCCGGGGCCGGCTCGCGGGTGCGAGCAGGTGTTCCCGGACACCACCAGCGGCGGGGTCGAGCGCGGGCCCGACGGCGAGCGGCAGCTGTCGTCCGACCCCGGGCCGGAGTGCGTCATCACGGCATCCCTGCACGTGGACCTCGCCGGCAACGACACCTACGGCCGGTTCGAGGACCCGTCGTTCCCGGACTCGCAGTGCACGCGGGACCCGGTCGTGCGCCGCATCGCCACCCAGGGCGTCGGCTTTGCGGGCGTCGGGATGCTGTTCGACGCTGCCGGCGACGACGCCTACCTCGGCAAGACGCTGGCCCAGGGTGCGGGACACCTCGCCGGGGTCGGAATCCTGCGGGACCTCGAGGGCAACGACCGCTACCTCGCGATCCGCAGCGCTCAGGGCATGGGCCTGCTCAACGGCCTCGGGCTGCTCGTCGACCAGGCTGGCGACGACATCTACGACCACTACATGCCCCGACCGATCGATCCGACCACGCCCGACCACGCGGACGGAGCCGGTGGCGTGAACGATGACACCGGGGCAGGCAGCGAGGCCGGGCTGGGCCAGCACCGCGACAGCAACGGCGAGCTCGACGGGCAGCCCGGGGGCTCATGCGACCGGATCGCACGCTCACTGCAGGGTGTCGGCCTGCTCGGGGCGGTCGGTGCCCTGGTGGAGATGGACGGCCAGGACAGGTACCGGGCGCCCGTCCCGGAGGTCCAGGAGTTCCTCCGGCCGCTGGACGGCCCCGCTGCCGTTTCCTTCGTGCACGGGTCGCAGGGCAGCGGACTGTTCGGCGGCAGTGGCATGCTGTGGGACCGGGCGGGCCACGACACCTACCTGCAGTCCACGGACACGTCGATGTACCGCGACCGGGGCCCGTCCCGCACCCGTGCGAACGACAGCCGTTCGCTGCCGGCCTACCAGCCGGGTGCCGATCCCACGATGGGGGGACGTGTCGACGCCGGAGTCTTCCTGGACGAGTGACCCCGCGGCAGCGGACACCGCTGCCGCCCGGGGTCAGCGTGGCGGGATCCGGTCCAGGGCGACCGCGACCAGCAGCGCCACCGCAACGGCGACGTACAGCCAGCCCGTGGCGGCCGTGACCCCGAGCGCGCCGTTGAAGGCGCCGGGCTCGATCAGCCAGACGATGCCGAACACACCGGTGATGACGGCCAGGAACGACGCCCCGCGGACGTCCTGGTCCGCGGCGGCCGCCAGGGCCAGCAGGCCCACGACCAGCTCGATCAGGCCGAACAGCGGGGTCCGCGTGAACGGCCCCACGGTCACGGCCGGCGCGGTCACGTCGTCCGCCGGGATACCCGTGCGGGCCAGGGCGACGATCGCCAGCACCAGCAGCACGATGCCGACCACCGCGGAGATGACGGCAGAGGTCGACATGATCGGCCGACGGTCGCGGCGGATCGTGACGGTGCGATCGTTGGTGGGGGCATCGGACATCGACTACCTCCTCGATCTGACTGCCTCCATCGTGCCCGTTCGACAGGGCGTGGCGTGTCCGTCCGTACAGTTCGTGAGGGCGTCGCGCCACGCGCCCGTTTTCCTCGTCCGCACCAGGAGGACGCCATGACCGGCGACGGCACGACGGCCGTGACCGACATCACCCCGATCTCGCGCGAGACCGATGCGCAGCCCCTCGCGCACGAGGCCTACACCCGACTGCTGGACCTGCTGGGACGACTGGAGCTCGACGCCGACTGGAACGCCCCGACGTCCTGCCCCGGCTGGACGGTGGCCGACATGGTGGGCCACATGATCGGCGCCGCCCGGTCCCACGCGTCGATCCCCGAGTTCCTCCGGCAGCAGGTCTGGGGACAACGGCACCGCAGCGAGTACGACGGCAACTCGCTGGACGCCACCAACCACCTCCAGGTCAGCGACCACCGCCACCTGACCCCCACCGAACGCGTCGCCGCCCTGCGCGAGCTCGCGCCGAAGGCCGTGCGCGGCCGGATGCGGATGCCGGGGCTGCTGCGCCGGGCCCCGTTGCCGATCCCCCAGACCGGGTCGACCGTCGGGATGCCGGCGAGGCTGAACCTCGGCCACCTGATGGACGCGATCCTCACGCGCGACGTGTGGCTGCACCGGATCGACATCGCTGCCGCGACCGGGCAGGACCTCGAGTTCGACGCCGCCTTCGACGGCCGCATCGTCGAGGACGTCGTGGTCGAGTGGGCCGCCGAGCACGGCCAGCCGTTCTCGCTGCACCTCACGGGTCCAGCCGGTGGGCGGTTCCGGCAGGGCACGGGCGGCGAGGCGATCGAGCTCGACGCGATCGACTTCTGTCGCGTCCTGTCAGGCCGGGAGGACGGCGACGGCCTGCTGCGCACCCACGTGCTGTTCTAGCCGGTGGCACAGGGGCCGCCACAGGCGGCGAGCACGCACGGCTGGCCAGATCTGGCCTAGTGCCGCAGCTCCTCGTCACGCGCGGGGTTGAAGGCGAGGTCGAGGCCTACCCACACCGCCTTCGACCATCCGTACAGCACGAACGGGACGAGGCCGTTGAGCACCAGTCCGCCGATCAGCAGCACGGTCCAGGGCACGTCGGGCCAGGTGACGAGCATCCCGCCGACGAACCAGACGGCGAAGATCGCCAGCACGACGCCGAAGATGACGATCATCGCACCGACCCAGTAGCCCTCCTCGCGGACGAACGAGAAGCCGCAGGTCGGGCACGCCTCCTGCAGCTCGTCGAGGCCGGCGAAGATGCCGCGGCCCCCGCAGTGCGGGCACCGACCGCGCAGCCCACGGCCGATC
>CAZDIF010000029.1:0-12872 GCA_964505365.1 uncultured Actinomycetota bacterium | reverse complement strand
GCCACGGTGGCGTCGTGCGGCGTTCCCGCCAGCACCGGCCCGAGGTGCGAGGCGACCGTCTCGGTGTACTCGCCCCGGACGGCGCGGAGCCGGTCGCGGAAGTGCTCGTCGTGGGCCGCGGCCTCGATCCACGCCCCGATGACGTCGCCCTCGTCCGCGAGCGCGTCCACGAACCGGTCGATGACGTCGCGGATCACGCCCCCGACGTCCTCGCCCGTCCACGGCTCGGCGACGACCTCGCGGAGCCGGCCGGCCGCGTGGTCGACCAGCGCGTCGAGGATCGCGGCCTTGTTCTCGTAGTAGGTGTAGAAGGTGCCGTGGCTGACGCCCGCCAGCGCGACGATGTCCTCCACCCGCGCACCGGCATAGCCACTGTCGGCGAACACCTGGCGGGCCCCGTCGCGCAGGCGTGCCGCGGTGCGCTCGCCCCGCGGGGTGCGCGCTCGGTCGGCCTCGGAGGCCGCGACGCTGGGATCGACCACGCCTGCTCGCCTCCTCGCTGCTCCGGGCGGCAGCACACCGTACCGTCGCTACCATCCGGCCGGCGGCCTCGAACGACTGCGGGGTCACGACGAGCCGGCACGCCTCGCACGGCTGGGAGGACGACCACGGTGGCACGAACGACCCGCACGCGAGGGACCGCCTCACTCGAGAGCGTGCGCGAGACCTTCGCCGCGATCGAGCAGAACGTGACCGCGGTCGTGTCGGGCAAGGCGGGTGCGGTGCGCCTGGTCCTGACCGCCCTGCTGGCCGAGGGCCACATCCTGATCGAGGACGTGCCCGGCGTCGGCAAGACCCTGCTGGCCCGTGCGCTGGCGAGGTCGATCGACTGCTCGGTGCGACGGGTGCAGTTCACCCCCGACCTGCTGCCGTCGGACGTGACGGGCGTCACCGTGTACTCGCCCGACACCGGCGAGTTCGAGTTCCGGCCGGGCCCCGTGTTCGCCAACCTCGTGCTGGGCGACGAGATCAACCGCGCCGGCCCGAAGACCCAGTCGGCGCTCCTCGAGTCCATGGAGGAGCGCACGGTCACCATCGACGGCCACACCCACGAGCTGGCGATGCCGTTCATGGTGATGGCCACGCAGAACCCCATCGAGCTGGAGGGCACCTACCCGCTGCCCGAGGCCCAGCGCGACCGGTTCATGCTGCGGCTCGCCGTCGGCTACCCGGACGCCGATGCCGAGCTCGCCATGCTGCGCACGCACGGTGCCGGCGACCGGCTGGCCGCCCTCGAACCGGTCACGGACGCGATCACCGTCGCCAACCTGATCGTGGCCGTCCGCGACGTCCACGTCGCCGAGGCCGTCGAGCGCTACATCCTCGCCGTCTGCCGGTCGACCCGCGCGCACCCCGACGCCGAGCTGGGTGCCTCACCCCGTGCCTCGCTCGCCATGCTGCGGGCCGCCCGGGCCCGCGCCGCCCTGTCGGGCCGGGACCACGTCCTGCCCGACGACATCAAGGCGCTCGCGCCGCACCTGCTCCCCCACCGGCTCATCCTGACGCCCGACGCCCAGCTGGCCGGCCGGCAGGCGGGCGACGTCGTGGCCGACGTGCTGGCCGGCGTCCCGGCCCCGACCGAGTGACGACCTGGCCGCTGACGGCGCGGGGCTCCGGCCTGCTGGTCGCGGTGGTCGGGTGCTGGCTCCTGGGACGGCTGTTCGGGGTCCGCGAGCTCGCCATCGCCGCGCTCGCGACGGCGGCGCTGCTGGGGCTGGCGCTGCTCGTCATCCGCGTGCTGTCCACGCGCCTGCGGGTCGACCGGCGGGTGAGCCCCACGCACCTGCAGATGGGCCAGCAGGGCCACGTGGACGTCGCGCTGACCAACGTCGGCCGCCTGCCGACCGCCAGCCTGCGGGTCGACGACGCGCCCCCGCGCCAGCTCGCGGCCGCCGCCCGGTTCGTGACCCGGCCGCTGGAGGCCGCCGAGTCCGTCCGGCTGCGCTACGTCGTGTCCGCCCGGCGCCGGGGCGTGCACACGGTCGGGCCGACGGTCGTCGAGGTGCGCGACCCGTTCGGGATCGCACGGCGGTCGATCGAGCTCGGTGCGGCCGACGAGGTCGTGGTGTACCCGCGGATCCTCCCCCTCGAGGGTGGCCCGCCGCTGGCCGGCCACCTGAGCACGGGGTCGGACGGCCACCCGCGGCCCGGGGCCAGCGGCGAGGACCTCGACACCGTCCGCGAGTACGTGCAGGGCGACGACCTGCGTCGGGTCCACTGGCGATCGACGGCCCACCGTGGCCGCCTCATGGTGCGGCAGGAGGAGAACCGCCAGCGCCCGGACGCGGTCGTGCTGATCGACCCCGGGCCGGAGCGGCACGTGGTGACCGCCGCCGCGTCCTCGTTCGAGGTGATGGTCACGGCGGCCGCCAGCGTGCTCTGGACACTGCGACAGCGGCAGTTCCGCACCCGGCTCCTCGACGGGCCACTGTCCGGGGCCCCGCCGGCACGGACGTGGGAGCAGACCATGGGGCTGCTGTCCGCCGCCGACCCCGCCCCCGTGGACCTGATGACGCTGTGGCGCCAGCTCGAGCGCGGCGCCGGGGGCGAGGGCTCGCTCGTGGCGATCGTGCCGACGCCCGACCCGGCGCTGCTGCGCCAGATGGTCCGCGCCGGCCGGACGTTCGGTGCCCGCGTCGCCGTGCTCGTGGATCCCCCACCAGCACCGCGCCGCCGTGACCACGAGCGCCACGACGGCGAGGAGGCCACCGCCGCGCTGCGAAGTGCCGGGTGGTATGCCACATTGGTGGCGGACGAGGACGAGCTGCCCGAGGCCTGGCAGCGCCTCGCCGTGTACCGAACCGGAGTGGCACCGTGAACCGGGACGTCGCGCTCGCTGGCGCCAGCCTCGGTCTCGTGCTCACGGCCGTCGTGCCGCTGCACCGCGTCTTCACCACGACCGCGTGGCGGCCGGCCGTGGTCGCCGTGGTCGTGGGCACGATCGGGCTGGCGGCGGTCCTGCGGCGGCTGCGCGTGCCAGCGGCCGGGGCCCTGCTCATCTCGCTGGCCGGGATCACCGTCACGGCGACCGCGCTCCACGCGCCGTTCGCGGGTCCCTGGCCCACGCCGGCCTCGCTGTCCGAGGTCTGGTCCGTGGCCCTGCAGGGCTTCACCGAGATCCGCCTCGAGCCGGCACCGGCCCAGCCGCTGGAGGGGATCCGCACCCTGCTGACGCTGGGCATCTGGGCCGTGGCGCACGCCACCCACGAGCTCCTCGTGCGGCTGCGGCGCACCGGGGCCGGGATCGCGGTCAGTGGCCTGCTGTGGTTCACGCCGCTGTCCGTGCCGCTGCCCGACAGCCCGGCGTGGCCCAACGCCCTCCCCTTCCTCCTCGCGGCCGGCCTGGCGCTGCTGCTGGACCCCGACCCCGACGGCGTCGGGTGGACCCGCGAGGACCCGCGGGTGCGCGTGCCCGGCGCGGGCCTCGCGCTGGCGACCATCGCGGCATTGCTGGGCCTGTTGGCCCCGTGGCTGACACCCGGGTACGACCAGCCGGCCGTCGTCGACGTCACGGCCTCGACCGAACCCCGCGGCTACCAGCCGATCGTGGACGTGGGTGACCGACTGCAGCTGCCCGAACCCCGCGACGTGCTGGAGGTGCGCTCGACCCGGCAGGTGTACCTGCGGCTGGCGGCGCTCGGGACGTTCGACGGGCGCACCTGGCGGCTCGGCCCACCGGGCGTGGACACCTACCGCCCGGACCCCGACGAGCTGTACCCGACGAACGGGCGCCTGCCCTTCGAGGCCGAGATCGCGGCGCCCACCCCCGTGCACGTCGAGGTCGACGTGCTCGACCTCGAGAACATGTACGTCCCGGTGCCCTACCAGCCCATCTCGGTGACCACGCCCTCGGACACGAGCCTGTTCTACTCGCGGGAGGGCGGGTTCATCGCGACCGGCGAGCTCGACGACAACGAGCTGCAGGGCCGCACCCGGCCCGGTGTCCGCGCCGGGTTCTCCTACACCGTCGAGGCGGCCATCCCGACGCCCGGGCACGACGACCTGGCCGCCCTCGGTGACACCTCCGTGCCCGAGGGCGACCCGCGGGTCGCCCTGCCGGATGGCTTCGACGACTTCGGGACGCTCGCCCGCCAGATCGCCGACGAGGCCGGGGCGACCACCACGATCGACACGGTGCTGGCCATCCAGGACCACTTCATCGGCCAGGACTCGGACTTCACCTACTCGACCGACATGCCGGCACGACCGCCGGCCAGTGCCCTGCGCGACTTCCTGTTCACGTCGCAGGTCGGCTACTGCGAGTACTTCGCCACGGCGATGGCCGTGATGCTGCGGGAGATCGGCATCCCGGCACGCGTCGCCGTCGGCTTCCTGCCCGGCGAGCAGGTCGAGTCCCCCGCGGTGGACGGCGGGGCCGCCACCTACCGGGTGTCCACCACGGACGCCCACGCCTGGGTCGAGGTCCACTTCGAGCCGTACGGGTGGATCCGCATGGACCCGACGCCCCGCAGCGGCGGCCAGCCACCGACGGCCGAGGACTTCGACGTCCTGCAGGGCCGGCCAGACGTCGGCTCCGTCGCCCAGACCGAGGCCCCGACGGCCCAGGAGCGGGACCCGGTCGAGCGGCCGACCGACCTGCCCAACATCGACGGCCCACTGGGCGACGGGACCACGGGCGACAGCGCGGCGACCCCCGCCGAGCGGACCCGCGCGCGGGTGCTTCGGGCGGGGGCGGTGCTGCTCGTCGTGCTGCTCGTCCTGCTCGCCGTGTACGCGTGGCCGAGGCTGCGACGGGTGGCCGCACGGGACCACGGCGACCCGGTCGCCGACGTCCTGGCCGCCCAGCGCCGGGTGCTGGCCACCGCCGCGCACCTCGGCGTGGGACGACGCCCCGAGGAGACCGTCACCGAGGTCGCGCTGCGCTGGCAGCGTGACGGGCTGGCCGACGCCGACGACGCGCTGCTGTTCGCCCGGCTGGGCGGCCAGGCGGCCTTCGGTCGCGGTCCGGATGCCGACGACGCCCGGGCGATGGGCGACCTCGAGACCCGGCTCGTCGCGGGCTTCGCCCGCGCGATCGGGGCCCGGCAGCGCCTCACGGCGCCCTGGCAGGACGTCGCCCGGCGGCTGGTGGGTGTGGCCGAACGGGCACGCCCGACGCCCAGCGAGCGCCGCTGAGGCCCTACGACTGGTGGTCGACCAGGCGGTCGCCCCGCCGGCGCTGCAGTTCGGGCACGGCGACGAGGACCGAGACGAACATCAGGGCGAAGCCCACGAACCCCAACGCGATGTGGACGACG
Source organism: uncultured Actinomycetota bacterium (assembly GCA_964505365.1). Taxonomy (GTDB): domain Bacteria; phylum Actinomycetota; class Nitriliruptoria; order Nitriliruptorales; family Nitriliruptoraceae; genus CAWCLK01. Next base: position 7,614 of record CAZDIF010000029.1, on the reverse strand, counting down.
AGCCCGAACAGGCACAGCAGCCCGAGGACGAACCCGGCGATCGCCCACGGCAGGCGCGGACGCCGTGTCCGTGAGCCCCGGGTCCGGCGGGCACGTGCCACGAACCGTGGATCGTCGTCGGCGAGCTGCCGCTCGATCTCGGCGAGGATCCGCTCCTCACGGTCGGACAGTGGCATGGTGGTGGCTCCCACCGGGGGTCGCGTTCCCCGAGCGTAGCGACGAGCCGTCCGGCCCGCAGCCGTCAGTCGCCCACAAATTCCGGGTCGCGGCCCTCGAGGTGCGCCACGACCGCCTCGGTGGTGTCGGGACCGGCCAGGCAGGCCAGCTGGGCCTCGCGCTCGGCGTGCAGGGCGTCGTCGCGGGTGGCCGTGAGGTTCTCACGCAGCAGCCGCGGCGCACGACGCACGGCCCCGGGCCCGGCGGCCAGCGCGGCGGTCCACCGCAGCGCCTCGCCGAACGGGTCGTCCGCGCCGACCGCCACCTCGCCGAGGCCGATCGCCAGGGTCTCCTCGGCCTCGACGGTCCGGGCGGTCACCACCAGCTCGGTCGCGCGGCCGAGCCCGACGAGGCGCGGCAGCCGCCAGGTGCCGCCGAGGTCGGGGACCAGGCCCCAGCGCCGCTCCAGCACGGACATCCGCGCCGTCGGGGCGACCAGCCGCACGTGGCAGGCGACCGCCAGCTGCACGCCCCCGCCGAGGCAGTGGCCCTCGACGAGGGCCACGGTGGGCTTGTCGCAGTCCTCGAAGACCGTGAAGGCGTCCTGCAGCCGGGCGATGAAGGCGTGGTCGACCTCGCCGGCGAGCTCGCCCATCATCGACACGTCGAGGCCGGACGACAGGTTGCCCTCGGCCCCGTGCACCAGCACCGCCCCGGCGTCGTCGTCGGTGGCCGCCCGCTCCCCCGCCGCCCGCAGGCCGTCGAACACGTCCAGGTCCATGGCGTTGCGCACGTCGGGGCGGTCGATCGTGACCACGGCGACGCGGTCGCGGACCTCGTAGCGGACGACATCGCTCATCGTGCGACCTTCGTGTTCGGTGGGTGGGAGCTCGTGGATACCGTCGCAGGCTAGGCCCCGACCCCCGGATGCCCCGTGCCGCGACGCCAGCACCCCGCCCTGCTCGACCGCGAGTGGGTGACCATCCGCGACCCCGAGGACGACCACCGCGTCTACACCTTCGACGTGTCGTTCCTGCTGTCCGGGTACCGCTGCATCTACGGCGACGGGTGCCCGGGAATCATCGACGGCCGGCCCGACCTCGGCTGCTGCGTGCACGGCGCCTACCTCGACGACACCGACGACGCGGACGAGCTGCAGCGCCTCGTCGACGAGGAGCTCGACCCGGCCACGATGCAGCACCACGCCGTGGCCGCCCGCGACGGGGCCACGGCGACCGACGACGACGGCGAGGTCCACACCCGCGTGGTCGACGGGGCCTGCGTCTTCCTCAACCGGGGCGACCACGACGGTGCGATGGGCTGCTCGCTGCACCTGCTGGCCGAACGCCGCGGCGAGCACCACATGACCCACAAGCCCACGGTCTGCTGGCAGGTGCCGCTGCACCGCACCATCGACGAGCGCACGGCCAACGACGGCGAGCCGCTCGAGGAGCACACGATCGCCGCGTACGAACGCGGCCACTGGGGCGACGGCGGCGCGGTCTTCGACTGGTGGTGCACGGAGGACCCGGCCGCCTTCCCGGGGCCGTCGCCGGTGTACGTCGACATGGAGTACGAGCTGCGGACGATGGTCGGCGACGCCGTCTACGAGGCGCTGGCCGCCCACCTGGCGGCGCGGCGGCGGCAGCGCAACGTGGTGCGGTTCCTCCCGCTGGCCGGTCAGCGATAGTCGTCGCGCTGCGGCGCCTCGTTCGACCCCGTCAGCTCGTCGTCCAGCAGCGACGCCGCGGACACCGTCAGGCCGTCGAAGCGCTCGCGGACGGCGTCGGCCACCTCGTCGACGCGCTCCCACCGGGTGTCGACCCCCAGGGACAGCTGGCGGGCGGCCGCACCCTCGACGAGGTTGGACACGCCCACGCCCAGCAGGCGCACCCGGGCCCGCTCCAGCCGCAGCGAGTGCAGCAGCTCGACGGCGTGCTCGACGACGTCGTGGGTGCGGTCGGTGGGCTGCGGCAGGGTCACCGACCGGGTGACGGTCTGGAACGAGTCGAACCGGACCTTCAGGGTCACGGTGCGGCCGGCGTGGTCGCCGCGGCGCAGGCGGTGCCCGACGCTCTCGGCCAGCCGCAGGATCACGCGCACGAGCTGCTCGGGATCGTCGATGTCCTCGTCGAACGTGGTCTCGTTGGAGATGGACTTCGCCGGCTCGTGCGGCACGACGCGGCGCTCGTCCTGCCCGTGGGCGAGCCGGTGCAGGTGCCGGCCGACGGCGTCGCCGACCACCCGCACGAGGGTGCGCTGGTCGGCCTCGGCGAGCTGGCCGACGGTGCGAAACCCGTACTCGGTCAGCCGCTCGACCGTCCGCGGGCCGGCACCCCACAGGTCGGACACGGGCAGGGGGTGCAGGAAGGCCTCGACCGCGTCGGCGGGCAGGTGCAGCAGCCCGTCGGGCTTGGCCTTGGCCGAGCACAGCTTCGCGAGGAACTTGGTCGCGGCCACGCCGACGGACACGGCGAGGTCGAGCTCGTCATGGACCCGCGTGCGCAGCGCCTCGGCGATCTCGACCGGCTCGCCGAGCAGACGCCGGGCCCCGCCGACGTCGAGGAACGCCTCGTCCAGGGACAGCGGTTCGACCAGCGGCGTGACGTCACGGAACATGCCCATGACCTGCTTCGAGACGTCCGCGTAGACGGCGAAGCGCGGGCGGACCACGACCAGGTCGGGGCACAGCCGCCGGGCCCGCACCATCGGCATGGCCGAGCGGATCCCGAACCGGCGGGCCTCGTACGAGGCGGCGGCCACGACGCCACGCCCGCCGGCGCCGCCGACCACCACGGGGCGCCCGCGCAGCGACGCGTCGTCCCGCTGCTCGACCGACGCGTAGAACGCGTCCATGTCGGCGTGCAGGATGGGCTCCGGGGGGCGGCTGGCCCGGGGGGCGGTCACCGTCGCACCACCTCGTCTCGAACGAGCGTTCGGTCGCAGCCTACCGTCAACCGATGCCGGCAACCTCGAGCGCCTCGACCAGGGACGCGACGACCGGCACGCCGAGGCGCTGCAGCTCGTCGCGCGGGTGCGAGCCGCCGTCGTAGAGCACGCACCGCGCGCCGACGTGGGCGGCGGCCACGGCGTCGTCGGTGGCATCACCGATCACGAGGTAGTCGGACGGGTCGTCTCCCGCGACGTGGGCCAGGGCGGTCAGGTGCGCCTCGAGCTCGCGTGCCTTGCGGCCGCCACCGGGCCCGCGCAGGCCGTCGACGAGGACGAACCGGTGGTGGATGTCGAACTGCCGGACCAGCGGCTCGAGCTGGTCGTGGCGGGCCATGGACAGCAGCGACTGGGTCCGCCCCGTCCCGTCGACGAGGTCGAGGGCCGCGTGGGCGTCGTCGGCCAGCGCCGCGTCGGCCAGCGCCTGGCCGTAGGCGTCGTGGAAGACGTCGTCGATGCGCTGCCAGTCGGCGTCCGAGATCGGCCGTCCGAAGAGCCGCTCGTAGAACACCCGCACCGGGCGCGTGTACAGCCGCTGGTAGGTCTCCAGCGTCGTGGACGGCAGCCCGAACTCGCCGAGCAGGTGGTTGAGCGCATGCAGCACCACCTGCTGGTCGGCCAGCAGGGTCCCGTTCCAGTCCCACACGACGTGTCGCATCGTGGTGAGGGTAGGACGGTGGTGCGTCGAGGGCGCGGGCGTGGAACACTGCCGGCTCGTCGTGGTGGTCGTCGACCACCCATGTCGTCGGGGCACGCCATGTCCGACCTGCTGAGCCTGCACCTTCCCGCCGGGGTGACCGCCCGCGGCGCACGCCTCGACGACGTGGCGGCCGCCGTCGCCGTGGCGCGCGCGGCAGAGGCGGACGAGGGCAAGCAGGCCCTCACCGTCCAGGACGAGATCGCCGCTGACTGGGCCCGGCCGAGCGTGGACCCCACGACCGACGTGCTGATCGTCGAGGAGGCCGGGGCGGTCATCGCCTACGCCGAGCAGCACAACGGCCGCGCGTTCGCCCACGTCCACCCGGACCACCGGGGCCGCGGGGTCGGGTCCGCCGTCGCCGAGTGGACCGAGCGGCACGCCCGGGCCGCCGGGCTGCCCCGGGTCGGCCAGACCGTCCCGGACACGGCCCGGCATGCCCGCGCCCTGCTCGAGGCGCGCGGGTACCAGCCCCGGTGGGAGGCCTGGATCCTCCGGCTGGACCTGGCCACGCCCCCGCGCCCGGTGCGGCGCCCGGCCGGTGTGACGGTGCGCCCCATGCGCCGGCCCGATGACGACCGGGCGGTCTACGACGTGATCGACACGGCGTTCAACACCTGGCCGGAGCGCGACGCGATGGGCTTCGAGGACTGGCGGGCGAGCTTCCTCGACCGGGCGGTCGACACCGACCTGGTCCTGCTCGCCGAGGAGGCGGGGCGGGTCGTCGGGACGGCGCTGTGCGTCCCGGACGGCGACGAGGGCTGGGTCGACCAGCTGGCCGTCCTCCCGGATGCGTGGGGACGCGGGATCGGTGGCCTGCTGCTGCAGACGGCCTTCGACGCGTTCCGGGACCGCGGGCTCGCCGCGGCGGCGCTGTCCACCGACTCGCGCACCGGCGCGCTCGGCCTGTACGAACACGTGGGGATGCACGTGACGGAGTCGTTCACGCGATACTCGCTCGCGCTGACCCCCTGATCCCGACCTCGAGGACCCGCGTGGAGTGGCAGCACGACCACATCCGGATCACCGACGACCCGGAGGCGGTCGACCTCGACGTGATCCACCCGTTCCTGTCCACGCAGGCCTACTGGTCCCCCGGCGTGCCCCGCGAGGTCGTCGAACGGGCGGTGGCCAACTCGCGGTGCCTGTCGGCCCTGGACGGCGAGGAGCAGGTCGGGTTCGCGAGGCTGGTGACGGACCGGGCCACGTTCGCGTGGCTGTGCGACGTGTTCGTGCTGCCCTCGCACCGTGGCCTGGGCCTGGGTCGGGCACTCGCACGGTGCGCGGTCGAGCACCCGGACGTCACCTCGGCGCGGAAGGTGCTGCTCGCGACGAAGGACGCGCACGGGATGTATGCACCGCTCGGGTTCGGGCCTCTGCCGAGCCCGGAGAACCTGCTCGGCATCACCCGCCGCCCCGAGGACCTCTACGACCCGTGATGGTCGAGGAGGCACGGTTCGTCGCCCGTGACAACCGGTTCGTCGTCCGCGCCCGACGTGCCGGTGGAGAGGTCGTGCGGGCGTACCTGCCGAACACCGCCCGGCTGACGGACGTGCTCGTGCCCGGTGCCCGAGTGCTGCTCGAGCCCACGGCCGCTCCGCACCGGACCACCCGGTGGACCGTCACGCGCGTGTGGGACGGCACCTGGGTGGCGCTCGCAGCCGGCGTCGCGACCGACCTCGTGGCGGCCCACCTCACCGAGGGCGGACGCATCGGCGACTGGCCGGCGCCGGTCGCCGTGCGCCGTGAGGTGCCCCGCGCCGGGCACCGGTTCGACGTCGAGGTCGACCTGCCCGGTGGTCGGGCCGGCGTGATCGAGGTGAAGTCGCTGAGCCGGGTGCGGGACGGGGTGGCGCCACTGTCGGGCACGCCGTCGACACGGGGCGTGGCCCACCTGACAACGCTGGCGCAGCTGGCACGCGCGGGCACGCCGTGCGCCGTGGTGTTCGTGGTGCAGCGAGCCGATGCCGAGGTTCTGGACCTGTCGGCCGAGGCGGACGCGGCCTGGGCGAGCGCGGTTCGCGCAGCGCGGGACGCGGGCGTGGCCGTCGTCGCGCACCGCTGCGAGGTCGGTCCCGAGAGCCTCGATCTCGGACCAGCGATCCCGGTCGTGGATCGCTGACGGGTGGACCGCTGGAGTCAGAGGCGGACCGCGGCGAAGGCGAGGGTCGCCGTGGTGAAGATCGCACCGATCATCGCGAAGAACAGCAGCCGAGTCTGATCCACCGACAGGCGGCGCATCTCCGCGAGGAGCCGATGCTCCATGGCCTCCTGGCGCAGGACGAAGCGTTCGTCGAGGTCGTCGCGCAGCAGTGCAAGGTCGGCCTTGGTCGCCAGGTCGTCCCAGCGGTGGGGTGGGTAGCTCTCCATGAAGGCCTCGGCGAGCTCCGGCGTCATCACGCGAGCGAGGTGTTCGCGGATCTCGGCGCGCTGCTGCTCCGTGGCCATGGTGCCCTCGGGATCGACGGACCGCAATCATGGCACCGTGTGCGAGCGTTTCGGACGATGGATCCAGGGGTTGTGGACGGCATCGACGTCAGCGGGAGCCGCGGCCCCACTCGCTGGCGTGCAGGCCCTCGGGGCGGCCGGTGCCGGCGCGTTCGTGCGGTGCCGGGGTGCCCGTCTCGGCCAGGGCGTCGGGCAACCAGCCCTCCTGCCAGGCGCGCCACAGCCGCGACAGGTCCCACGCCCGCGTGCCGGTGACGGTCACCCCACGGCCCTGGGCTCGCTCCCCCGCTCGACCCTGTGCTCGCTCCCCCGCTCGACCCTGTGCTCGCTCCCCCGCTCGACGGTGTCCCGACCCCGTGCCCCGTCGTGACACCCGACCTTCGGCGACCAGCAGCCAGGCGTGCAGGACCGTCCACGCGCAGTCCTCGAGCGTCGACGAGAAGAAGGTCACCTGGGTGGAGCCGGTCCGGTCGTCCAGGGACAGGAACAGCACGCGGTTGCCGGAGCGCTGGGCGGGCGACTGCACCGCCGCCTTCACCCCGGCGACCCGGACCCGCCGCTGCGTGGGCTGGTCGGCCAGGTCCGCGGCCCGCACCACCCCGAGGGCGTCGAGCAGCGGCTCGTAGAACGACACCAGGTGCCGGGTGACGTCCAGGCCCAGCACCTTCAGCTCGTGGCGGGCCACCTCGGCGTCGGTGGGCGGGTCCAGCACCGGCCGGTGGTCGGCGTGCAGGTCCAGGGCAGCCTGCTCGGCAGGGCGGCCGCCGTCCCGGCGCGGACGGGCGGACGCCCGCGCCCACAGCTCCTCGGCCACCAGCCGCAGCTCCCGCCGGTGGGCCGGTCCCCCGCGGCGGCCGACACCGGCGACGTGGTCGAACGCCCCGGCCATGGCCAGGCGCTCGGCCGTGGGGCGCGACAGCCCGGCCCGCTCGCGCACGTCGGCCAGCGAGGTGAACGGCCGGCCGTCCACCAGCGAGGCGATCTCGGCGTCCGTGATCCCCTTCACGGCCTGCAGGCCCACCCGCACGGCGTAGCGGTAGCCGTTGCCCGCGTCGGACAGGTCGAACCCCGACGGCGGCGTGTGGCGGTCCCGCCAGCCCGGCGGCAGTTGCCCGTTCCTCACCCCCAGCCGGTGGTCGGCCTGGCCGCGGTCGATCACCTCGACCGTGTACGGGCCCTGCGATCGGTTGACGTCCGGGGGCAGGACGGCGACGCCGAAGGTGCGGCACTCGTCGAGGATCAGCCGCCGCGGGTACATCCCCGGGTCGTGGGTCAGCAGCCCCGCCATCAGCTCGGGGAACAGGTGGCGCTTCATCCACGCCGACCGGTAGGTGGGCACGGCGAACGCGGCGGCGTGGGCCTTG
>CAZDIF010000028.1:0-12955 GCA_964505365.1 uncultured Actinomycetota bacterium | reverse complement strand
CGGGCGGGTTGGTGAACACCGAGCCGCAGTTGGGCTCGTTGATCGGCTGGTGCTCGCGGCGCCACTGGCGGATCTCGCGGATCTCGGCCCGCAGCTGGGCGGCGTCGGCCGGCTCGAGGTGCAGCTCCGCCCCGACCACCACGGCGTCCCGGGGCAGTTCGGTGTGCCGGTACCGCATCTCGAGTGCGCCGACCGCCCAGGTCTCGCGCACGGCGGACGACAGCCGGAACACCTCAACCTCAACCAGAGATTGAGACATGTCGCTGCCGTGCGCGCCGGCGTTCATCCGGACTGCGCCCCCGAGGGACCCGGGCACCGCGGCCGCCCAGGCGAACCCGCCGAGGCCCTGGCCTGCCACGCGAACCGCCAGCGAGGGCAGCGGCTCGGCTCCCCCGGCCCGCACGCGGGCGCCGTCGATGTCCACGTGGCGGAAGCCGCGGCCGAGGGTGACCACGATCCCCGGCCACCCGGCGTCGGCGACCAGCAGGTTCGACCCGCGACCCACGACCAGGACCTCGACGTCCTCGGTGCGCGCGACCTCGGCCACCCCGCGGAGGTCGTCGTCGGACTCGGCGACCACGTGCGCCCCGACCGGCCCACCGACCCGGAGGGTCGTCAGCTCGGCCACGCTCGCGCCCGCGCGGACCTCCGCCACCCCCGCGGCGCGCAGCGCGGCGACCAGCGGGTCACTGCCCACCGGCGGCCTCCAGCGCGTCGAGCAGCCCGGGTCCGATGCCCGTCACGTCGCCGGCGCCGGTGACGACCACGAGGTCGCCGGCGCGCACGAGGCCCGTCAGGACGTCCACGACGTCGCCGAGGTGCGGCTCCCAGATCACCTCGCCGCCGGCCTCCGCCGCCGCGTCGGCGACGATCCGGCCGGACACGCCCGGCACGGGCGCCTCGGACGAGGCGTAGACGTCGGTGACGACCACCACGTCGGCGGCCGCCGCGGCCCGCCCCAGCGCCGCGCCGAGCACCCGGGTCCGGCTGTAGCGGTGGGGCTGGACGACGGCCACGACGCGCCGGGGGTCCCGTGCCCGTGCCGCCTCGAGCGTCACCGCCAGCTCGGTCGGGTGGTGGGCGTAGTCGTCGACCACGGTCACGCCCGCGACGGTGCCCAGCACCTGGAACCGACGCGCCGCGCCCGTGAACATGCCGAGGCCGTCGGCCGCCGCGGCGACGTCGACGCCCTCCAGCACGCAGACCGCGAGGGCGGCCGTGGCGTTCAGGAGGTTGTGCTGGCCGGGCACCTGCAGGCGCAGCCCGACGGAGCGGCCGTCGTGGTGCACCGTGCCGGCGCCCGGCCCCTCGACCTCGAGGCGCACGTCCGCGTCCGCGTGCGTCCCGTAGGTCAGGACGGGGCCGTCGGCGTCCGCGCGCAGCGCCGCCGAGCCCGGGTCGTCGAGGCACAGCACGGCGGTCCCCCCGTCGCGGCGCCGCGCGAGGAAGGAGGTGAAGACGGCGTGGACCTCCTCGGGGGTGGCGAACTCGTCGGGGTGGTCGAGCTCGGCGTTGGTCACGACCGCGACGTCCGGGTCGTACGCCAGCAGGGAGCGGTCCGATTCGTCGGCCTCCGCGACGAAGCGGCCGTCGGTGCCCGCGTGGGCATTGGTGCCGGCCTCGTTGAGCTGGCCGCCGATGGCGAAGCTCGGGTCTCCCCCCGCGGCCTGCAGCCCGACGACGAGCATCGACGTCGTCGTGGTCTTGCCGTGCGTCCCCGCGATCAGCAGGCGCCGTTCGTCGGCCATCACCGCGGCCAGCAGCTCGGCCCGCCGCAGCAGGGGCACGCCCCGCTCGCGTGCCGCGACGACCTCGACGTTGTCGTCGGGGACCGCGGACGAGGTCACCACCGCGGCGGCGTCGCCGATGACGGCGGCGTCGTGGCCGACGTGCACCTCCGCGCCGAGTGCGCGCAGCTCGTGGAGTGCCCGTCCCTCCTTGAGGTCGGACCCGGACACGGGGTGGCCGCGCTGCAGCAGGATCCGGGCCAGGCCGGACATGCCGGCCCCGCCGACGCCGACGAGGTGGACCCGGGTCGGGGAGGTCAGGTCCAGTGCGCTCATGGCGTCCTCCGCAACAGGTCGAGGGCGAGCCGGGCGACCTGCTCGGCGGCGTCCCGGCGCCCGAACAGGCGGCTGGACCGTGCGGCCTCGGCCCGGGCAGCGTCGTCCTGCAACCACGGCCGAACGGCGTTCACGAGCGACCGGCCGGTCAGTTCGCCGTCCTCGATCGCCCGCGCCCCACCGACGTGCTCGAGGGCGCGGGCGTTCTGCATCTGGTGGTCACGCGTCGCATGGGGGTACGGGACCAGGACCGACGGCCGGCCAAGCGCGGTGAGCTCGGCGATGGAGGTCGCGCCCGCGCGGCAGACGACGATGTCGGCGGCGGCGTACGCGTCGCCCATGTCGTCGATGAAGTCGACGCAGCGCGCGAGCGGGCCCCCGTGGCGCTCCCGCGCGCGTTCCCAGGCCCGCGCCGCCTCCTCGAACAGCTTCGACCCGGCCGCGTGCAGCACCTGGACCTCGTCGGCGTCCGGCCACAGCGGCTGTGCCTCCACGATGGCGCGGTTGAGCGACCGTGCCCCCTGCGACCCGCCGAACACCAGGACGGTCGTGGTGCCCTGGCGCAGGCCGAAGCGGTCGCGGGCGGGGCCGCGGCGCGCCTCGAGGTCGAGCGCGAGCATCTCGTCGCGGACGGGGTTGCCCGTGATGACGGCTCGGTTGGGGTGCGGGAAGCGGTCGGCCGACCCGGGGAAGGTCACGGCCACGCGGTCGGCCCAGCGGGCCGCGAAGCGGTTCGCCAGGCCGGGCACGGCGTTCTGCTCGTGGATGACCAGGGGCAGCCCGAGCCGGTAGGCGGCGCGGGACACCGGGAAGCTGACGTAGCCCCCGAAGGTGACGACGGCCTCCACCTCCTCCTCGCGGATGAGGTCGGCGGACCGCCGGATGGCCGTCCGCAGCCCCGACGGGACCTTCAGCAGGCCCGGCGACAGGCGGCGGGGCAGCGGCAGCGCCGGGACATGGTGGAGCCGGAACCCGGCGGCCGGCACGAGTCGGTCCTCGAGGCGGTCGGCGGTCCCGGCGAAGATCGGTTCGACGTCGGGGTCGAGCGCGACGAGGGCACGGGCCACGGCGACGGCCGGGAACACGTGGCCGGCCGTGCCGCCACCGGCGAGCAGGATGCGCCTCATGCCTCCTCCTCCGCCTGGTGGGGGGCGTCGAGGCCGCGGGCGATGGACACGAGGATGCCGAGCGCCACCAGGGTCGACACCAGCGAGGAGCCCCCGGCCGACACGAGCGGGAGGGTCATGCCGGTGATCGGCAGCAGCCCGACGACCGTCGCGACGTTGATCATCGCCTGCGCGACGATCCAGCCGGTTATGCCGAACGCGACGGTGCGGGCGAACCCGGTGGCCTGGCGCGCCACCCGCATGCCGAGCACGAGGAGCGCGCCGAACAGCGCGAGCACGGTCAGGGCGCCGAGCAGGCCCAGCTCCTCGCCGATGATGGCGAACACGAAGTCGGTCTCGGGGTTCGGCACGAAGTTCCACTTGCCCCGGCTCGAGCCGAGTCCCACCCCCAGCAGTCCGCCGGACCCGAGCGCGTACAGCGACTGCAGCAGCTGGAAGCCCGTGCCGGTCGGGTCGGACTCGGGGCTCAGCCAGCCGGTGATCCGGTCGAGCCGGTAGTCGGCGACGACGGCGAGCAGGCCGGCGAGCAGCACCCCCGCGCCGGTGAGGGTGGCGAACAGCCGCATCGGCACGCCCTCGATGTAGAGCACCAGCGACACGATGATCGCCACCACGACGGCCGTGCCGAGGTCGGGCTCGAGCACGATCAGGCCCGTCACCAGCACCATGAGCGGCACGGCGGGCACCAGCTGGTGCGAGAGGCTGAGCGGCTGGCCGTCGCCGGTGCGGCGCTTGCGCTGCTGCACGTCGGCGAGCCAGAGCAGGACGGCCAGCTTGGCGATCTCGGCCGGCTGGACCACGAACGGCCCGAGCCCGATCCACCGGGTCGAGCCGCCGCGGGTGAGGCCGACCCCCGGCAGCAGCACGAGCACGAGCCCGACCACCGCGGCGATGACGAGCGGCCACGACAGGACCCGCCAGCGGCGGTGGTCGACGGCGGCGACGAGCAGGAACGCGGGCACGCCCACCACGGTCCAGGCGGCCTGGCGGCGGAGGATGCCGAACGCGTCGCCGGACTCGGCCGCGTCGACGACGGAGGCGGAGAAGCTCATCACCAGCCCGACGACGAGCAGCAGCCCGACGACGACCGTGAGCGCCACGGCCTCCTGGTTCCACGGGCCGCTGTGGTGGCGGTCGAGCCACCGCCGCAGGCGCCCGTCCGTGCGGGCCTGCCGGGTCTCGGTCGCGATGCTCATGATCAGTCGACCCCCACCCGCGAGATCCACTCGGCGTAGAAGATTCCCAGCCCGACGGTCACGCCGAGGCCGGCGATGAGCCAGAAGCGGACCACGACGGTCGATTCGGCCCATCCGAGCAGCTCGAAGTGGTGGTGGATGGGGGCCATGCGCAGCACGCGCTTGCCGAAGGCCCGGAACGCCACGACCTGGGCCATGACGGAGCCGGTCTCGATGACGAAGAGCCCGCCGAGCACCACCAGCAGCAGCTGGGTGTTGGTGACCATGGCCAGCCCCGCCAGCAGGCCGCCCAGTGCGAGCGACCCGGTGTCGCCCATGTAGACGGCCGCGGGGGGCGCGTTGAACCACAGGAACCCGGCACAGGCCGCCAGGGCCGCCGAGGCGACGACGGCCACCTCGAGGGCCTCCGCCGACTGGATCGCCGCGTAGCTGTCCGGGTTCCGGAACATCCAGAACCCGATGAGCACGTAGGCGCCGAACGCGAGCGACGACGCCCCGGCCGCGAGGCCGTCGAGGCCGTCGGTGAGGTTGACCGCGTTGGAGAACCCGGACAGCAGCAGGAACACCCAGATCGCGAAGGCCCACGCGGGCAGGTCCGAGACGACGTTGAGCTCGCCGACGATCGAGATGTTGCGCGGCACGCCGGCGAACTGGGGCCCGACCCAGGCGAACACCCCGGCCACGACCGCCTGGCCCACGAACTTGGCGGTCTTGTTGAGTCCGAGGCTGCGGCGCATCCGGACCTTGATGAGGTCGTCGAGGAAGCCGACGGCGCCCATGCCGAGGAACGTGAACGCCAGCAGGCCGCCCGCGGGGGTGAAGCGGTGGTCGGTGACGTGGGCGAACGCGAAGCCGAGCAGCGCCGCGAGCAGGATGGCGGTGCCGCCCATCGTCGGGGTGCCCAGCTTCGCCCCGTGGTCGACCAGCACGTCGTCGCGGATCGACTGGCTGAGCCCATGGGCCCGGAAGTAGGCGATGACGAGCGGGGTGACCACGAGGGCGATGAGGACCGCCAGGGCCCCGCTGATGAGCACGGCGATCATCGGCGCGACTCCTCGGTCCGGCGGCGGTCCCGCAGGCCCGCCGTCACGCGGTCGAGCCCCACGACCCGGCTGGCCTTGACCAGCAGGGCGTCGCCGTCCTCGAGGTCCTCGAGGGCGTCGAGCGCCGCGTCGACGTCGTCGACGACCTGCACGCGGGCGAGCCCCTGCTCGCGCGCCCCGACGGCGATCATCTGGGCGTCGTCGCCCACGACGACCAGCCGGTCCACGACCCCGGCCGCATGGCTGCCGACGCGCCAGTGCTCGATGTCGTGGTCGTCGCCGATCTCGGCCATCACGCCGAGCACCGCCACCCGCCGGCCCGGCACCTGCATCGCCGCCAGCGTGTCGAGCGCGGCCGTCGTCGAGGTCGGGTTGGCGTTGTAGGCGTCGTCGAGGACCACGATCCCGCCGACCTCGACGACCGCGGCCCGCCACGGCGACACCTCGGCGCGGCCCAGGGCCTCGGCGGCGGCCCCGAGGTCGGCGCCGGCCGCACCGGCCGCGGCCAGGGCGTACAGCGCATTGGCCACGTGGTGCACCCCCGCGACGGGCAGGGTCACCTCGGCGTCCCCCCACGGGGTGACGGCGGTGAAGGTGGCGCGGGCCCGGGTGTCGAGGCGCACGTCGCGTGCCTGCAGGTCGGCGGCGGTGTCCCCGGCGACCGAGCAGCGCAGCACCCGGGCGTCGGTGCGGTCGGCCATCGCCGCGACGCGCGGGTCGTCGGCGTTGAGCACGGCGGTGCCGTCGGCGGGCAGTTCCTCCACCAGCTCGCCCTTGGCCCGGGCGACGGCGTCGAGGCTGCCGAACAGCTCGAGGTGCACGCCCGCCACCGCGGTGACGATGCCGACGTCCGGCCGGGCCAGGCGCGCCAGCGGGGCGACCTGGCCGACGCCGCGAGCACCCATCTCGACGACGAGCGCCCGCGTGTCCGCACGCGTGCGCAGCAGCGTCAGCGGCACGCCCATCTCGTTGTTGTACGACCCGGTCGCGGCCTCGGTGGGCATGGCGCTGGCCAGCGTGGCGTGGACGAGGTCCTTGGTCGTGGTCTTGCCGACGGACCCGGTGATCCCGACGACCACGGGATCGACGGTGTCGCGCACGTGGCGGGCCAGCGCCCGCAGGGCCTCGTCCGGGTCCGCGACGACGACGCAGGGCAGGTCGGGCAGCGCACGGCCGGCGAGGACGCCGACGGCGCCGGCCTCCACGGCCGCCGGGGCATGGTCGTGGCCGTCCCGCTGCTCGCCCCGCCGTGCGACGAACAGCGTCGGCGGCGCGTCCGGGTCGGACGGGACGGTGCGGGAATCGGTGGTCACCGCCTCGACCGCCACGTCCGGGTCGGCGCCGGCGAGGCGACCAGCGGTGATCGTCGCCAGCTCGGCCAGGGTCAGCCGGATCACGCCCGGCCCTCCCCCGCCGGCTGGGCGGCGGGGGCGCCCAGCAGCGCGGCCGCGACCAGGCGGTCATCGAAGCGTTCGACGCGGTCGGCGAACTCCTGCGTGGTCTCGTGGCCCTTGCCGGCGATCACCACGACGTCGTCCGGGCCGGCGCGGTCCAGGGCCGCGGCGATGGCGTCTCGCCGGTCGAGCACGGCCAGGACCTCGGTGTCGGCGTCCTGCGCCCCGGCGTGGACCTGGTCGAGGATCCGGGCCGGGTCCTCGGAGCGCGGGTTGTCGGTGGTCAGCACGGCGACGTCGGCCGTGGCGGCCGCCGCGCCGATCAGGGGACGCTTGCCACGGTCGCGGTCCCCGCCGGCGCCCACGACCACGATGACGCGGCCGCCCGGCGGGACCAGCTCGCGCAGGGTCGTGACGACGGTCTCGACCGCGTCCGGGGTGTGGGCGTAGTCGACGAGGACGGTGAACTCCTGCCCGGCGTGGACGCGCTCGAGCCGCCCCGGCGCACCCAGGCACGCGGCGATCCCGTCGGCGGCCGCGTCGGCCGGGACGCCGACCGCCACGGCCGCGAGGAACGCGTCGGCGGCGTTGCGGCCGTTGAACGCCCCGACGAGCGGGGTGGCCACCTCGACGGTGGTGTGGCCCCCCAGGGCGTCGGGGGGACCGTCCAGCCGCACGACGGTCCCGTCCAGGTCGGCCCGCACCATCGTGCGCAGGACGTCGGCCTGCGGCCCGGGCCCGACCGTGACGACCGGCACCTCGGCGCGCTCGGCGATCCAGCGGCCCCACTCGCCCTCGACGTCGACGATGCCCCGCACCGCCAGGTCGGGCTGGAACAGCCGGGCCTTCGCCGCGGCGTAGTCCTCCATGTCCCGGTGGAAGTCGAGGTGGTCCTGGGAGAGGTTGCTGAACACGGCCACTTCGACGCGGGTGCCCGCGAGGCGGTGCAGGACCAGCCCGTGCGAGGAGGCCTCCATGGCGACCACCTCGACGCCGCGGTCGCGCATGCGGGCGAGGATCCGCTGCAGGTCGGTGCCCTCGGGCGTGGTGCGGACCCCGGCGACCGGCAGCCCGTGGATGCGGGTCTCGACGGTGCCCACGAGCCCCGTCCCCCGGGCGCCGGCGGCGGCCGCGGCCTCGACGAGGTAGGAGATGGTGGTCTTGCCGTTGGTGCCGGTGATGCCCACGACCGCGAGGTCCTCGCTGGGGCGGCCGTGCACGACCGCCGCTGCCGGTCCGGCGGCGGCGCGCACGTCGTCGACGCGCACCTGGGGGCAGTCGAGGTCCAGCCAGTGGTCCACGAGCAGCCCGGAGGCCCCGGCCCGGACGGCACCGGTCGCGTGCTCGTGGCCGTCCGTGACCGACCCCCGGATGGCACAGAACAGCGTGCCCGGGCGGACCTGGCGCGAGTCGTGGGTGGCATCGTCCAGGGTCGCCCGACCACGCTGTTGCGCCCCCGGGAGGGCGGCCGCGATGGCGTCGAGCGTTGCCGTCATGTCGTCGGGGTCCAGCGGGTCGGGGGCGGCGAGAAACCGGGGTCTCGACCGGTTCTCGGGGGCGCGTCCGTCGCGCGCACGGGGCGGCGCCAGCGTAAGCCAGCCCCAGCACGGCACCGAACACCCGGGGCGGTCAGCCAGCGGTGTCCACGGGCGCCTCGGTCGCCTCGGCCGCACGCGCCGCCGCCCGGGCCGCGCGGGCCGCTGCGGCGTCGGCGCTGGCGTCGGCGAACGCCTCGTCGAGGCTGCTGACGGGGCTCGATGGCGCCACGTGCCGGGCACGCAGGGCGAACTCCATGACCGTCGAGAACACGGGCGCGGCGACCGTCCCGCCGTAGTGGCCGGCGGTCGGCTCGTCGACCATGACGGCGACGACGAGCTGGGGGTCGTCCACCGGCGCCATGCCGACGAACCCGGCGACGTAGCCGGCGTACCCGCGGCCGTCCGTGCGGGGCTTCTGCGCGGTCCCCGTCTTGCCCGCGACCTCGTAGCCGGGGACGGCCGCGTTGTGGCCGGTGCCGCGCTCGCCCGCGACCACGCGACCAAGCATGGCCTGCACGGCGCGGGCGGTCTCCCGGGACACCACCTGCTCGCGGGTCTCGACGGGCGTGGGCCGCAGGTCGCCGTCGACGCCGACCGTGCCGCGCACGAGCCGCGGCTGCACGGCCAGGCCGTCGTTCGCGAGCGTCGCGTAGGCGGTGGCCGTGCGCATGAGCGTCGTTGCGACACCCTGCCCGATGGCGATCGTCGGCATCGAGGTGGCCCACCAGTCGTCGACGTGTGGCAGCAGGCCGCCCACCTCGCCGGGGAACCCGAGCCCTGTCGGCTCGGTGTAGCCGAAGCGCTGCAGGTGGTCGTACAGCCGCTGCTCGCCGAGTTCGCGGGCGATGAGCATGGTGCCGACGTTCGACGAGGTCTCCATGATCTCGGCCACCGTCATCGTCTCGGTGGGGTGGTCGTGGCTGTCGCGGAACACCTTGTTCTGCACGCGCAGGCGGTCGTCGACCTCGAAGGTGGTCTCCGGGGTGACCACGCCCGCCTCGAGGGCCGCCGCGATGGTCACGGCCTTCTGCACCGACCCGGGCTCGTAGACGTCGGTGACCGCCCGGTTGCGACGGGCCGCGAGGTTGGTGCCGTCGCGGTCGGACGGGTCGTAGGCGGGCAGACTCGCCATCGCGAGGACGTCGCCCGCCTTCACGTCGAGGACGACCACCGACGCCGCGGAGGCCTCGTGGGCCTCGATCGCCTCCGCGGCGGCCTCCTCGGCCACCGCCTGGATGTCGCGGTCGATCGTCAGGACGAGGTCCGTTCCGGCCTCGGCCGGGACGAGCTCGCGCAGGCCGTTGGCGATCGTGAGGCGCCCGGGAGCCTGCTCGACGGCCAGCTGCCCGGCGGTGCCCGAGAGCAGGTCCTCGTGCGCCAGCTCGAGCCCCTCCAGCCCCTCGCCGTCGATCCCGGTGAAGCCGACCACCTGGGCGGCGAGCGACCCGCCCGGGTACTGGCGGCGCGGCTCGGTGAGGCGGTCGACGCCGGGCAGCTCCAGCGCGAGGACCTCCTCGCCCACGGACCAGTCGAGCTGGCGGGCGAGGTAGACGAAGTGCGCGTCGGAGCTGAGCCGCTGCTCGATGACGTCCCGGGGGGTGCCGATCAGCGGGGCGAGCTGCCGAGCGGCCGCGGCGGGGGTCACCGACGGCTCGACGACGCTGCCGTCGGGCAGCTCCCGCGGCCGGTAGGCTCGCGGGTCGGCGTAGATCGTGGCGGACTCGACCGACGTCGCCAGGACGTCGCCCTCGCGGTCGTAGATGCGGCCGCGCGTGGCGGGGAGCTCGACGGTCCGGACGCGCTGGGCCACCGACTGGTCGGCGTACCGGTCGGCCTCGACCACCTGCACCTGGACGAGGCGCCCGCCCAGCACCAGCAGCCCGACGAGCCAGAACGCCAGCAGCCCCGCCATGCGCCGACGGGGTCCCGGCGCGGGCCAGCGGGTCCGCGCACGCAGCCGGGGGCCCGACGGCGGACTGCGCCGGACCGACGTCATCGCCCGTCCGCCGACAGCAGCGGCTTGAGCGCGTCACGGGTCGGCCCGACCGGGGTCGTGTCCGCCGGCAGGGGCCGGCCGGGTTCCAGGAAGCGGGGATCCGAGGCCGGGATCATGCCGGCCTCGCGGGCCTGCTCACGGATCCGGTCGGGGTCCTCGAGGGAGGCGACCTCGGCGACGAGCAGCCCGTGGGTGCGCTCGGCCTCCTCGACCGCGGCGCTGAGCTCGCGCACGCGCACGGCGTCGCCGGCGGCCAGGGCGTTGAGGGACACGGCGCCCATGACGATCAGCGTGCCCAGCACCAGGGCGAGCACCAGGTACGCGACGGGGTGGCGCCGCGGCTCGTCGCGCACCACGCGCAGGTGGCGGCGCTCGCGATGCGGGCGTCGGGCCGGTGCCGGCGTCGGCCGAGGTGCGGTGAGGGCACTCACGGGGCCTCCGTGGGATCGGGGAGCCGCCGCACGGCCCGCCGGCGTGCGGCGGCGGCGCGGGGGTTGGCGGCCACCTCGGCGTCGCCCGGCCGTTCCGGGCGACGCACGAGGTGCTCGACGAGTGGGACGCGGCCACAGGCGCACACCGGAAGGTCCGGCGGGCAGATGCACCCGGTGGCCGCGTCGGTGAAGGCCCGCTTGACGAGGCGGTCCTCCAGGCTGTGGTACGACAGGACGACGGCGACGCCGCCCGCGGCCAGGCGGTCGACGACGTGGGGCAGGACGGCCTCCAACGCCTCGAGCTCGCCGTTGACGGCGATGCGCAGCGCCTGGAACGTGCGCGTGGCGGGGTGGCCGCCGGTGCGCCGGGCCGCGGCGGGGATGGCGTCGCGGACGACGGCGGCGAGGTGGGCGGTCGTGGTCGGGGCGGCCTGCTTGACGGCTCGGGCGATGCGGCGGGCGAAGCGTTCCTCGCCCCACCGGCCCAGGATGCGGGCGAGCTCGTCCTCCGTACTGTCGGCGATCAGCTCGGCGGCCGTGCGCGGGGCGTCGGGGCCCATGCGCATGTCGAGGGGGCCGTCGTGGCGGTAGGAGAAGCCCCGCTCGGCGCGGTCGACGTGCATCGAGGAGATGCCGAGGTCGAGCAGGATCCCGGCGACGTGGTCGATGCCGAGCTCGTCGAGGACGTCCGGCAGTGCGTCGAAGCGCTCCTGCACGGCGTCGAGCCGCACGCCGTCGACCTCGTCCAGCCTGCCCGTCGCGAGCGCGAGGGCGTCGGGGTCGCGGTCGATGCCGACGAGGTGGGCGTGGCCGTGGCGGGCGACCCGATCACGGACGATCGCGGCGGCGTGGCCGCCGGCGCCCAGGGTGCCGTCGACGACCGGGCCGTCGGGTGCCGCGGCGAGCAGCTCCACCACGCGGTCCAGCAGGACGGGCACGTGGGGCGGGGTCGGGGATCCGGGCTCGCCCATCAGGAGAAGTCGAGGGGCTCGTCGAGGGTGGCGTAGTCCATCTCGGCCTGCTCGAGCTCCTGCTCCCAGCGCTCGAGGTCCCAGATCTCGACCTTGTCGTCCGTGCCGCAGACCATCAGCTCGCGGCGGAGCCCCGCGTACTGCCGCAGCGCGGCCGGGATGACGATCCGACCCTGCGAGTCGGGCACGTCGTCGTGCGCCCCCGAGGTCAGCAGGCGCCGGTGCCAGCGGGCGCGCCGGTGCTCGCGCGGCATCGCGCGCGTCTCCTCCACCCGCCGCTCGTACGCCGAGCGGGGCCACACGTCCAGGCACCGGTCCATCCCCCGGGTCACGATCAGTCCCGACGAGAGGCGTTCCCGGAACCGGGCCGGGAGGATCACCCGACCCTTGTCGTCCAGCGTGTGCTGGAACTCGCCCAGGAACACCGTGCTGCCTCGTCTCCGGTCCGACAGGGGTGGTGGTCGATCGCCTGCGTGTCACCACCATCCACCCCGGTACGGGAATGTACTCCACTTCCCTCCACATTACGCCCCCCGCACCCCACCGTCAACCACACGGGCACGGATTCGCCCGAATCCGGCACCGAATCGGCCGGCCCAGCGCGACCGTGACGACGGTTCGTGCCACCGATGGAGCACCGATGCGCATCAGGAGACACGAGAACGCGCCCCGGTGGGGCGCGGTGGGGAGGAGTGTGGAGGCCGAGCCGGGCGGGCCGGGTCAGGAGGGCGGGGCGCCCCCGAAGGTCAGCCGGGTGAGCCCGCCGAACCACAGCTCGGCCAGGGTCCGGACCGCGGCCGTGCGCTCCCGCGTCCCCGCGGCGGCGAGCCGGTCGGTGGCGTAGCCCTCCACCATGGCCACGAGCGCGCCGGCGGCGACCGTCGGGTCGTGGCCGGTCCCCTCGAGTGCGGGGGCGAGGTGGCCGGCGACCGTCTCGGTGTACTCGCCACGGACCCGGCGCAGCCGGTCACGGAAGTGGGTGTCGTGGGCGGACGCCTCGATCCACGCCCCGATGACGTCGCCCTCCTCGGCCAGGGCGTCGACGAAGCCGTCGATGACCGAGCGGATGACGGCGGCGACGTCGTCGCCCTCCCACGGCTCGCTGACGACCTCGCGCAGGCGGGCCGCCGCGTGGTCCACGAGCGCGTCGAGGATCGCGGCCTTGTTCTCGTAGTAGGTGTAGAAGGTGCCGTGGC
>CAZDIF010000027.1:0-13224 GCA_964505365.1 uncultured Actinomycetota bacterium | reverse complement strand
TTCAGCCAGTTCATTGCCTGCCCTCCAGAGCAGGTGTGGGACTACCTGCTGACGATCGAGCAGACTCCCACGTGGCGTACGCATCTGAGCACCGTCGCTTGGGCCGACGAGGGGCCGGTCGCGGTCGGTAGCCGCATCAACGTCACGACGTCCCTGCTGTGGTATCGCAACGTCAGGTTGATGTGTGAGGTCACCTGCTTCCAGCCCGAGGACGGCGTGTTCGCATACCGAGTCGTCGACGGGCCGGCCACCACCGAGAACGAGTACCACGTTCTCGCAGAGGACGACGGAACCCGCTTCGAGATGCAGGGACGGGTCCTCCTCGACTCGATGCTGATCCGCCTGACCGCCCCGGCGCTCAAGCTCGCCGAAGACCGCATCGCCCGACGCGAGGTGAAGCGTCTCAAGCACCTCCTCGAGGACGACTGTGGTTGATCCCTGCCCGGCGGGTATCCGTGACGAGCGGGACACCACCCGACCGGAGACCCGGGTTCGCGGGTTCGATGTTGTGGGTCAGCCGGAAGAAGTTCGAGGGGTCATACCGACGCTTGACCTCCGTGAGCCGGTCGTAGTTGGGGCCATAGGCCGCCCGCGTCCGGTCCTGGCCTTCGTTGCCGAGGTTGTTCACGTAGACGTCGTCGAGGGCGGGTCGGAGGGCATCGAACAGTGCCCGGGTCCACTCGATGTTGCGATCCGTGTCCGCGGGATCCGGCCACTGGGAGACGATCTGCAGGTCGTAGCACTCGCGGCGGTTCGGGAACGCCGTGGCGGTCGGACTGACCCGGCTGGCAGCCCCGTGGAGCTGCTGGAGACCGACACCGGAGTCCTGCGACGGCATCCGTGCCACGTGCGCGAAGATGGTCTCGGCGGTCTCGGACGACACCGCCGGCAGCCAGCCCGACTTCCAGTAGTGCTGGCGTCCGGGAGGTGCGCCGTCGTCCCCTGAGCGCTGCAGATCGCGGTAGGCCACGGTGGCCAACTCGTCGGCTTCGACGGGCGCCAGGCGGCGCAGAGCCTCCACGGTCGCCCCGGCGTCGCTGCTCGTTTCGAGGACGCAGACGCCCACCGACAGGCGGGCGCGGCCCGGTTCGTCCCGCCAGACGGACCCGAGCAACGAGACCCCGTCGGGAGCCGACCGGGCGATCTCGTCGAAGCGGCACAGCGCGTCCGGGCCCGTGTCGGGCGTATAGGTGATGCCACCGGCGAAGACATCGTCGACCGGGTGGAGACGGAACGAGAACGACGTCACGACCCCGAAGTTGCCGCTCCCGCCCCGCAGCGCCCAGAACAGGTCGGGATGCTGCTCCTCGTCGGTGCGGACGAGGTCGCCGTCCGCCGTGACCACCTCGGCTCCGACCAGGTTGTCGCACGCGAGGCCGTGCGTGCCGGAGAGCCACCCGAGGCCTCCCCCGAGCGTCAGTCCGGCGATGCCGGTCACGGACACCACCCCGGTCGGCGTGGCCAACCCGTACGCGCTCGTGGCCGCGTCGACGTCGGCCAACAGCGCCCCGGGGCCGACCGTGGCGAGCCGCCGGTCGGGGTCCACCTGCGTCGTGTGCATGTCGCCCATGTCGAGCATGAGCGCGTCGTCGTGCACCGCATGGCCCGAGACGCTGTGGCCGCCTCCCTTGACCGACACCAGCAGGTCGTGCTCACGAGCGAAACGGACGGCCGCCACGACATCGGCCGCGTCCGCGGCGCGGAGGACCACCGGGGGGTGCCGGTCGATCATGGCGTTGAAGACCCGCCGTGACTCGTCGTACCCGGCATCACCCCGTCGGAGCACGGCACCGGTCACCGAGGCCGTCAGGCGGTCGACCGCCGCATCCGTCAGGCGCGACGCTGCTCCTCGATCGGTCATCCTGTCCCCCTCGTGGCTCACCCTGCCGGGTCGATGTTGAGGTTGAGGCGGAACACGTTGTCGGGGTCGTAGCGCCGCTTGACCTCGACGAGACGGTCGTGGTTCACCCCGTAGGCCTGCCGGACGCGCCCGTCGTCGTCGGCCGCGAGGTTGTTCGAGTAGACCCGCTCGTCGGTGTAGGGGCGAAGCGCGTCGAAGGTGTCACGGGCCCAGGCAATGTTCGCCTCCGTCTCACCCGGATCGTCCCATTGGGCGACGATGGTGGGGCTGTAGCCGGGGCCGCGGTGGGGAAAGGCCGTCGCGGTCGGATCGACCCGGCTCGTCGCGCCGTGGTAGTGGACGGTGGGGCCGATGGCACTCATCGCCGAGGGGCTCTGGGCGAAGGCGTCCGCGAGGACCCCCATCGCGTCCGGGGACGCGTCGCGCAGGAAGGCCGACTTCCAGTAGTTCAGCGCCCCGGGCGGGAACCCGTCGTCGAGGAGGGTGTTCATGACGGGGTAGGGCATCCGCTCGACGAGGTCGAGGGCGGGGGGCCCGAACTCCCGCAGCGGCCGGACGTCGTCCTCGGCCCGATCCGGATCGTCGCCACAGTGGCAGAGGACCATGGCCGCCAGCTTCTGTCCCGACCCGTCGGGGGCGTGGATGAGCGCGAAGAAGACCGTCAGCTCGTCGGGGACGTCGGCGGTGAACTCGCGGTAGAACTCGAAGGCCCGTACGGCCTCGCTGAGTGGGTGGGCCACCAGCCCTCCGAGGACCGTGGGGACGTGGTGTGCGCGGTACAGGAACGAGGCTGCCACGCCGAAGTTGCCGCCCCCACCCCGCAGGCCCCAGAAGAGGTCCTCGTGGTGGTCGGCGTCGGCGTGCAGGACCTCACCGTCCGCCGTGACGAGCTCCACGGCCAGCAGGTTGTCCACCGACATCCCGTACTGGCCCATCAACCAGCCCTCACCGCCGCCGAGGGTCAGGCCCGCGATGCCGGTGGTGGAGATGATGCCACCGGTCGTCGCCAGTCCGTGGACGGCTGCCGCCCGGTTCAACTCCCGCCACGTGACCCCGCCCTGCGCTCGGATCGTCCGGGCCTCGGGGTCCACGTGAACGCCCTTCATCGGCGCCAGGTCGATCATCAGGCCGTTGTCGGTGACGGCCCGACCGGCCACGTTGTGGCCCCCGCCCCGCACGGAGATCTCCTTGGCCTGCTCCCGGCCGACGCGGACGGCGTCGACGACGTCGGCGGTCGTCTGGCAGCGCGCGATGAGGGCAGGGTGCTTGTCGATCAGCCCGTTGTGCACCTGCCGGGCCTGCTGGTAGCCGCCGTCGTCGGGTTCGAGCAGCTCCCCGCCGAAGGACGTCTGGACTGCTTCGGGGACCTCGATTGCCGTCTTCGCCTGCATGCCGCACATCCTCGTTCGAGCAGTTGGCGGCAGGGTGCTGGACGCGCGTGTCGCGACCGTGTCGCATACGTTTCACGAGTGGGGTGGTTGCAGCGTGGTAGCGGTGGAGTACGGGCTGCTGGGCCCGCTCGAGGTACGCGCAGGGGACGGTCGCATCAGACCGTCCGGTGACCGACAGCGGTTGGTGCTGGCCGTCCTGCTCCTGCGGGCCGATCGCCTGGTCTCCTCGGAGCTTCTCGTCGAGGAGCTCTGGGGGGACGCGCTCCCCGTCGACCCCGCCAATGCCCTCCGCACGCACATCTCGCGGCTCCGTCGCGTCCTCGGTGATGCCGGGGCGGATCTCGTGACGGAGCCGGGCGGCTACCGGCTGCGGGTGTCTCCCGAGCAGAT
This sequence comes from uncultured Actinomycetota bacterium, assembly GCA_964505365.1. GTDB lineage: Bacteria > Actinomycetota > Nitriliruptoria > Nitriliruptorales > Nitriliruptoraceae > CAWCLK01. The sequence goes on along the minus strand of CAZDIF010000027.1, from coordinate 9,582 downwards.
CGATGCCCGCCGGTTCGAGCACCTGCTCCGACGCGCGGAGCACGAGCCGACCCCCGAGGGGCGGCTGCAGGTCCTCGACCAGGCGTTGGGGCTCTGGCGGGGCCGAGCCCTCGACGAGTTCGCCGACCGGGCGTTCGCCCAGCCCGAAGCGGTACGGCTCGAAGAGCTCCGCAGCGGGGCGATCGAGGAGCGGGTTCGGCTGCTCCTGGGCCTCGGGCGTGCCGACGAGGCCGTGGCTGCGCTGGAGCAGCTTGTCGTGGCGGAGCCCGCGCGGGAACGTCCCCGGGCGCTGCTGATGCGGGCCCTCCACCAGGCGGGACGCCACACCGAGGCCCTGGAGACCTTCGCTCGGTGGAAGCGGTGGCTGGCCGACGAGCTGGGGCTCGACCCCTCGCCCGAACTCCGGCACCTCGAGCGACAGATCCTCCAGCACTCACTCCCGCGACCGGGGGAAGATGAGCCGGTCGAGCCCTCGAGGCGCGGCCCGCCGATCCCGATGCCCGTGTCCACCTTCGTCGGCAGGCAGTCGGAGCTGTCAACCGTCGCGGCACTCCTCGAGGAAGCCAGGGTCGTCACGCTGTGTGGGCCCGGTGGGGTCGGCAAGACCCGGTTGGCCCTGGAGGTGGTCCGCGTCGTCGGTGACCGCTACCCGGACGGGGTCCGGTTCTGCGACCTCGCCGACGTCGACCGGCGCTCCGCCGTGACTCGCGCGATCGCCACCGCGATCGGTGCTTCCGAGCGGGGCCCGCAGCAGATCGACCATCAGCTCGTCATGGATCTCGCGGGTCGCAGGATGCTGATCGTCCTGGACAACTGCGACCATGTCGCCGGGGCCGTCTCCGAGATCGCCCAGCGGATCGTGCGCGCTCGCCCATCGACGGACGTGGTCATCACCAGCCGTGAGCGCCTCGGGATCGAGGGCGAGCACGTCTTCACCGTGGCCCCCCTGGACGCGGAAGGACCCGAGTCCGCCGCCGTGCAGCTGTTCGTGGATCGGGCGAGCGTCGCGAAGCCCGGCATCGAGCTGGACGAGACCGAACGCGGCGTCGTCGCGTCCATCTGCACCCGCCTGGACGGCCTGCCGCTCGCCATCGAACTCGCGGCGGCGCGGGTCCGGGGGCTCTCCCCCTCCGAGCTGGAACGCAACCTCGATCAGCGGTTCGGTGTGCTCGCCTCCGACCACGCCGTGGATCAACGACACCGGTCGCTGCGGACCGTCGTGGACTGGTCCTACGACCAACTTCCGCCGGTGGATCGTCGACTCTTCGAGTGTCTGTGCGTCTTTGCCGGCCCCTTCGATCTTGCGGCTGCCAAGGAGGTGGCCACGGGAGTGGGCATCGACGAGGCGACCGTCACCGCCGGGCTGCTGCGTCTGGTGGACCGCTCGTTGATCTCCCCCCAGGAGACAGACGGATCGACGCGCTACCGACTGCTCGAGACCCTGCGCGTCTACGGCCTCCAGCGGCTCGAGGAACGTGACGCGCTGGGCGCAGCAGGCGACGCGCATGCCGCGTGGGCCGTCGAGGAAGCAGAACGGGGCGCGACGGGGCTCGCCGGGCCGGACGAACCACTCTGGGCGGAGCGGTTGCGGTCGGAACTGCCGGATCTGCGCGCCAGCCACCGGTGGCTCGTGGGCCGCGACACCGAGTCGAGCCTTCGCCTGCTCGCCGCCCTGCACTGGTTCGCCTTCTTCCACGCCGAGTCGGAGGTCTTCCGCTGGGCCGAGGTGGCCGCCGCCGCAGCCTCCGAACGCGGGTCGGCATGGCTGCCGTCGGTGCTCGCCTCGGCCGCCGCCGGAGCGTCGATACGAGGCGATCTCGACGAGGCCGACGCGGCCGCGAGGGCCGCCTGGGCCGCCGCCCGTGATCGCGAGCCGGCCACCGGACCCCAGGGGCTGGAGGTCCTCGCGGAGGTCGCCATCTGGCGGGGCGACCTGGAGCGGGCCATCGAACTGTTCCGCGAAGCCTCCGAGCAGGCACAGGCGACAGGCAGTCCCTTCGAGATCATCTGGGACCTCGGGTGCCTCGCCGCGGCCCTCTCCTACGCCGGCCGCCCCGAGGAGGGGTTCCCTGTGGCGGAGGAGGCCCTGGCGTTGGCCGACGTGACGCGGAGCCCCACCGCGCGGGGGCTGGCGCGGTACTTCCGGGCCGAGGTGCAGGCGCGGACCGACCCGTCGGCGGCGGAGGATGGACTCCGCGAGGCGATCACGCTGGCGGGGTCGGTGGGGAGCCGCTTCGTCGTGGCGCTGGCACAGGTCACCCTGGCCTCGCTCTGCGCCCGCCACCACGATCCGCAGACCGCACTCGGGCACTTCGGAGAGGCCATCCGCGAGTGGCACCGTTCGGGGACCTGGACGTCCCTCTGGGTCACCCTGCGGAACCTGCTGGATCTGCTGGCGCAGATCGGTGCCGACGAGGACGCCGCCGTCCTCTACGGAGCGATCCAGGCTGCCGAACGCTCGCCCACGCCCTACGGGGCGGACACCGCGATGCTCCGCGAGGTTGCCGGCACGCTGGAGGAGCGCCTCGGCGCGACATCCTTCCACCGGTGCCTTGAGCGCGGAGAGCGACTGTCCACCGAGGATGTCGTCGTCCTGGCGCTGGAGCTAACCAGATCCGGTGAATCCCAGGCCGGCTCGCCCCGTCCAGGTCCTCAACCGCCTGCCGCAGACCCACACGGCCACCGCGGCGGCCAGCGATCCGACTGAGCTCTTCGTCGACCCGCAGGACCGATGACACATGCGAGGGATGCGCGCATGCCGTCCGCGTGCCGCCCGAGAGGCTCGAAGGTCAGCGGTCGAGGAACTCCAGCACCCTCCGCATGAGCAGGGTGGCGGCGTCCTCGTCGTACGAGGGGAGCGAGGGGTCAGCGAACAGGTGCTCGTCGCCGGGGTACAGGAACAGCTCGGCCTGCTCGGTGCTGTCGAGCAGGGCGCGGGCGGCGTCGATGTCGCCCCCCTCCTCGGCGAAGAACGGGTCGCGCTCCATGGCGTGCACCTGGATCGGGACTTCGTCCGGCCAACGCTCACCGAACTCCGACACCGGCATACATGCGTGGAACAGCAGGGCCCCTCGGGCACCGGGTCGGGTCTGAGCGAGCTGCTGGGCCGGCATCGCCCCCAGGGAGAAACCGGCGTAGACGAGCCCGTCACCCAGTCCGTCCGCGGCGTCCAGGCCCCGTTGCCGGACCGTGCCGAACCCGGTCTGTCTCGCGTAGGCAATGCCCTCGTCGAGATCTTCGAACGTGTTGCCCTCGTACATGTCCGGCACGTGCACGGTGTGGCCGGCAGACCGCAGTTCCTCGGCGAACGCCTCGACCCCGTCGGTGAGCCCCTGCGCGTGGTGGTACAGCACGACCTCGGCCACGACCCGCTCCTCCCAGAACGATCCATATATGTCGAACGTTCGATGACAGTAGACTGTTTCGTCATGGAAGGCAACCCCTCGGTCCCTGACTACGCGCTCGACGACACCCTTGAGCTGACCTCCGTCGAGCAGGTCAAGGCGATCAGCGACCCGTTGCGGACCGCGCTCCTGGGCCTGCTGCACGAACGAGCCGCGACGGTGACGGAGCTGGCCGAAGCCGTCGACCGGCCCACCAGCACCGTCGCGCACCACGTGAACGTGCTGGCGGACGCAGGACTGCTGCAGGTCGTGCGGACGCGACGCGTTCGCGCGATACAGGAGCGCTTCTACGGCCGCACGGCACGGATGTTCTACGTCAGCCTCGGGCGTCGCGCCGACGGTGTGGAGCTGCCACCTGACTTCAACGACTTCGAGGTCGCGGCCAACGAGTCCGTCCCCGCGTACGAAGCTGGCCAACTCCGCGCCTTCATCCGTCACGCACGCATCAGCGAAGACGAAGCCACGGACTTCTGGGAACGCATCGAGCAGGTCATCGATGAGTTCGAGCAACTACCCCGTGCCGGCGGCACCACCTACGGATTCGCCGTCGGGCTGTACCCGATCCCCGACTACCCGACACTGCCCACCCCATCCGAGGACGAGTGACCGGCGGAGCGGGATGGGAGTCGGACTGGGACCGCGAGGCAAGCCGAGTGCATCGCTCGGGTTCGCAGCGTGGGCGGTGCGCAGGACAGCGCGGGCTGGTCTCGATGGATCAGACGCGGACGCTCGCGTTGCGGAACAGGGCGTACCACCATGCGCGAAGGACGTGCACGACGCGCCACCAGAGCCGGGGGTAGGTGGCGTGGTCGAAGCGCGCGAAGTGTCGGTACAGGTCCCAGTGGGTGATCTGGTGGGCCGCGGGTTCCTCGGGGATCTCGCACCGGCCGAGGATGTGGGCGACGATGCTCTTCGACTGGACGGCGGCCAGGAACGGGGTCGCCGAGGTGCTGTCGAGCAGGGCCATGCCGACGAAGAACAGGTTCGGATGGTCACGGGACCGGACCAGCGAGCCGAGCCTCGGGAACAGCTCGTCGAGCGTCTCCACCTTCCGGTACTCGGGAAGCCCCAGGTAGTCCAGGTCCATGCGGTAGCCCGTCGCCCACAACACCAGGTCGGTGGTGAACGCGTTGCCGTCGTCGAGGACGACCCGGTGACCGTCGATCCGTCGGATCTCGCCCCGGTGCCGGACGAGGTCGTCGAAGGCCGCGGTCATCTCGGACCGACCGGGGATGAGCATGTGCTGGTCGACGTCGAAGGGCTCGTCGGGCTCGATCGCCTGGAGGCCGAAGTGCTCGTACTCGGACTGCACGAGCCCTCGCAGGAAGGCATTGAGGGTCCGGGTCGAGCCGAGCCCGATCGGTCCGAGCAGGGTCTGGACCAGCGCCAGCTCGCGCAGGTTGGGCCAGCTGACGTGCTTGGCCCGGGCGGTGGGCAGGAACCACCGGGGGGTGCGGTACACCCACCGGATCTCCTCTGCCCCGTGCTCGACGGCCAGGTCGAGCAGGTCCCAGGCCGACGCGCCGCCACCGACCACCGTGACTCGCCGACCGGCCAGGTCCCGGGGTCGTTGCAGGTGGGACGAGTGCACTTCGGGTACCTGGCCGTCGACCCGGTCGACGTCGGGGATCCACGGGACGTTCTGCACGCCCGAGGCCACCACCAGGTGGTCGGCGACGACGGTGCCGTCGGTGGTGTGCACGTGCCAGCGCCCGTCGCGGCGCTCGGTCGAGGTGACCTCGCAGCCGAGCTGGATGTGGGGCGCGAGGTCGTGGCTGTCGACCCAGGCCCGGGCGTGGTCGGCAACGTCGGGCTGCCTGACCCCACGCAGCGGCACGTCGTTGATGGCGAAGTCCTCCCGGCGGTTCTGGATGTCCTGCCACGCCGGTAGCCGGTTCCACAGCCCGCCGACGTCGTCCTGCTTCTCCAGCGCCAGGCATCGCAGGCCCGCCCGGCGGGCGTAGGTGAGGAAGACGAGACCGCAGAGCCCGGCACCGATGACCACGACGTCGTGGCCGTCCGGGTCCGATCGGTCGGGCCGAGGTGGGGCGCCGTGCCGGTCCCGCGTCCGCAGCCGGGCAACGAGTCGGCCCAGCCGGCGGGCGGCTCGGCGTGACCGCTCTCGGGTGGAGGTACGGGGCTCGCGTTCAGCCGACACGGTGCGTGGCCTCGCGGACCAGCCGCTCGTACTCCTGCTGGTCGGGGGTCTCGGCGTGGGCCTCGCCGATCGCGAACAGGGGGGCGGAGGGAAGCTCGAAGTCCCCGAAGCGAGGAGGGCTGTCCGCTCGCACGGGCGGGCCCAGGTCGACGCCATCGAGACGGGCCGTGGCGCCGTGGATCCGGTAGATGCGCCCGGGCATCATGGTGCCGAGCATCCCGCCCGGCAGGCGACCCGACAGGTCGACCCTGCCGAGGTCGAGCACGTGCTCGGCCAGCCACTCGCGGGCGGCCACCAGCGCACGGGGACGCCACGATCCCAGGGGCAGCGACCCGTGGATCGCGTTGACCACGGCCAGCAGCGGTCCCTGCGACATGCTGAAGGTCCATTCGAGCGCGGGCTCGTCCACGGTCATCCGTGCCGTGTTCGGTCCCGTCCAGGTCAGGTCGATGTCGGCGAACGCACTCTCCACCGCCGCCGCGCCCCAGTATCGCGGGCACGCCACCTCCAGGAGTGGGCCGTCGACGTGGATCGACCACCGCCCGTCGGGCTGGCGCAACCACAACGTCGCGTAGGGCCCGAAGTCGGACTGGGGGATGGTCCGTGAGGCGAGCACGTGTCCGCTGGCGAAGGGCAGGCTCATCACGGCGAAGCCCCGGACCGTCTCGTGCCCCTCCCACGGCGAGCGGATCGTGCCCTGCTCGAGGTCGGTCAGCTCGGAGGCGAGGTCCACGGGGTGTCTCCTGCAAGCGCGGGGGATGTCGTCGTGTGCCATGGTGGGACGCGGCCTTCCCGCGACCTTCCCGGCCGCTGGATACGGTGGACGCATGGCGGTGGAGCACGTGCACGTCTCCCTTCTGGGGGACTTCCGTGTCGAGGTGGACGGTGTCACGGTCGAGCGCGACCGTTGGGAGCGACCCCAGGCCCGGACCCTCGTCAAGCTCCTGGCACTGGCTGAAGGCCGCCGGCTGCACCGGGAACAGGTCATCGACGCGCTCTGGCCCGACACCCCCGTCGCCGCGGCAGCTCCCCGGCTGCACAAGCTCGCCCACTACGCGCGCCGGGCCCTCGGGGACACCGACGCCGTGGTGCTCGACGAGGAGCAGGTGCTGCTCGCACCGAACGCCGACGTGGTCGTGGACGTCGATGAGTTCGAGGACCTGGCGACCCGAGCCGTCGACCAGGAACACGAGACCTTGGCCGCGAAGGCGGCCGAGCTGTACGGGGCGGGCCTGCTTCCCGAGGACCGCTACGCGCCCTGGTGCGAACACCGGCGACGGCACCTGCACCGGCTGCACCTGGACGTGCTGCGGGCCGCGCAACGGTGGCAGGACCTGCTCGCGGTGGAACCGGCCGACGAGGGCGCCCACCTGGCCCTGCTGCGTCGCCACGAGGCCGAGGGACAGCGGGTGCTGGCCCTCCAGCAGTACGAGCGGATGGAGGAGGCGCTGCTGCAGACCGTGGGGCTGGGGCCGGGCCGCGAGGCACGACAGCTCCGCGACCGTCTCCTGGCGACGAGCCGACGACCCGACCGCGAGCTGGTCGGCCGTCAGGCCGAACAGGCCCGGCTCGAACAGGCCGCCGCCCGGGCCCACGCCGGGGCGGGACGGGCCGTCCTGCTCGTGGGCCCCTCCGGCATCGGCAGGACCGCCCTCGCCCGCTGGCTCGAGGACGAGCTGCGACGCCAGGAGTGGGCCGTGACGTCCGGGGTGGGCGCCGAGGTGGAGGCCCAGGCCCCCGGCGCATCGCTGCTCGAGGCCCTGCGTCCGCTGGCGGACCGCCATCCCGATGCCCTGGCCGAGCTCGGGGAGGAGGCCAGGGCCGACCTCACCCGGGCGTGGAGCCGCCAGCCCCTGGCTCGTCCCGAGGAGTCCGCGACCCAGCGGGTCGCCCTCGCCGCCGAGCAGTTCCTCGCCGCCATCACCCCGATCCGGCCGATCGCGATCGTGATCCATCGGCTCGACCAGGCCGGACATGCCACCCTCCAGCTGTTCCACTCCCTCGCCCGTGCCGCCCGTCGCGACCGGCTCCTCGTGGTGGGCACCCTGCTCCCGGCCCGCCCGGGAAGCGCGTTGGCAGACCTGCGAACCAGCCTCCTCGACCTCGACGCCGCCGAGGAACTCACCCTCGGCGAGCTGGACCGCCGGTCAGCAGTCGCGCTGTTCGAGCAGGAGCTGGGCGAGGCGGCCGACCGCGACGTGACCGACCGGGTCGTGCAGGCTGTCGGTGGGAACCCCCTGCTGCTGGTCGAGGCCGCTCGCGGGACCCCGCCCGACGATCCCGACACCATGGTGGCCGCGGCCGTCGCGGCCAGCGTCGACCGGCTCGAGCACGGCCAGGTCGATGCGCTCCACCGTGCGGCGCTGCTCGGCGAACGCCTTCCCGTCGGGCTGCTGGAGGTCGTCGTCACGGACGACGACGAGCCGACCGAGGTGCTGGAGGGACTGGTGGCCACCGGCCTGGTGGAGCTCTCCGCCGAGGGCTACCGGTTCCGCCACCCGGCCGTACGGGCGGCTGTCGCCGCGTCCGTTCCCGCCCATCGGCGCCGCCAGCTCCACGCCGAGCTGGCGGAACGGCTCGAGGCCGCCAGCGCTCCACCGGACCGGATTGCCCACCACCTCGTCGAGGCCGGCGACCCCGGGGCGGCCGCTCCGCACCAGCTCGCCGCCGCGACACGAGCCTGGAACACCGGCGCCTACGCGGACGCGCTGGAACGGGTGGACGCCGCGCTGCCGGCAGCCTCTGGGCCCACCGAGACCGAGCTGCGATGCCTGCGTGCCCGGCTCCTCGACGCCCTGGGCGACCCGTCGGTACTGGCCGCCTACGCCGACGCCATCGAGGTCGCCCCCGACGATCGGCGCCCCCTGCTGCGGGCCCTGCGCGCCCGGACCGCGATGACCATGGGCGACATCGAGGCTGCCGAGGTGTCACTGGACGGCCTGGCGCCCGACGGCAGCGACGCCGACGGGATGATCCTGCTCGCCCGGGGCATGCTCGCGTTCTTCCACGGCGACCTCGACCGCGCGGAGCAGGACGCCCGCGAGGCCCGCCAGCACGCCCTCCGTGACGACGCGCCCAGCCGGCTGCTCGATGCCATCACCCTCGACGGCCTCGTGGCCCACACCCGCGGTCGCTGGCACGACCGCATCCGCCAGGAGCTCGAGGAGGCGGTGCGCTCGCCATCCACCGCTGCCGTGCTCTTCGACTCCCACCTGTGCGTGGCGGAGTACCTCCTCTACGGCACCCGGGACTACGACGACGTTGCCGGCTTCGCCCGATCGTTCCGGGCGGTCTCCGAGGAGCGGGGCGTCGGCCGGGCGCAGGCCTTCGCCACCACGCTGGAGGGAGAGGCCCGACTGCTCGCCGGGGACCTCGAGGCCGCTGACGACCTGCTCGTCGAGGCCGCCGACACCCACCGGTCGCTGCGAGCACCCACCGGTGAAGCGCACTGCACCCAGCGGCTCGCCGAGGTGCGCATCGCTCGAGGCGACCCCGGCACCGCCCGGCGTCTGCTCGACCACGCGTTCAGGCTGGCCCGGTGGTCACCGCTCGCCCGTCACCTGCTTCCCCGCATCTACGGCACGATGATCCGGGCCGCTCGGGACCCTCAGGAGGCGGCCGCCGTGGCCGAACATGCCGCGAAGGCGATGGGGCCGTCCGACGAGTGCATGTTCTGTCCGGTCATGTTCGAGGTTCCTGCGACCGTGGCGCTTGCAGACGCCGGCCGTCTCGACGCCGCCGAGCACCACCTCGCGCTCGCCCAGCAGTACGCGGCCCGATGGCACCCGTCGTCCTGGGACGCAGCGATCACCGAGGCTCGGGCCCACCTGCACCTCGCCCGCGACGAGCAGGCAGACGCCGAGCGGCTCCTCGAGGAGGCCGCGGAGCGATTCGCCGACGCCGGCCACCCAGCGGAGGAACGACGTTGCCGCGACAGCCGCGCCGTCCTGCTCGGCTGACGGCCGACGGGTGCACGGCCGACACCTCCGAGGATCCGGCGCCGCGGACGTCGCGGGGCCG
>CAZDIF010000026.1:0-13275 GCA_964505365.1 uncultured Actinomycetota bacterium | reverse complement strand
CCGTGGGCGGCCACGCCGAGCGGGTGGCGGAAGCCGATGCGGTAGTTGACGGAGACGAACCGGTCGCCCGGTTCGATGACCTCGACGACGACGAGGTCGTCGCGGTCGCGGACGGCGAGGCAGGCGGTCTCGTTGGTGTCCTCGGACAGCGACCGCAGCGGCGGCCCGGCCAGCCGGCGCACCTCGAGGCCCTGGGCGGCGCGGACGCCGAGCTCGAGCATCGACAGGCCCAGTCGGTAGCGCCGCGTGTCCGGATCCCGGGTGACGAAGCCCTCCTGCGTGAGGGTGTCGAGCAGCCGATACAGCACCGCCCGGTCGAGCCCGGTCGCCTCGGCCAGGCCGGAGACGGTCGCCCCCTCCTGGGCGTCCCCGAGAGCGGTCAACAGCGTGAGTCCCCGTGACAGGGTCCGCGACCCCGAGGAGCGACGCCCCTTCTTCTTCGGCTGTTCCGTCGTGTCGTCCGCCACGTTGACTCCCGTCGGCGTGGTGCGCTCCACCCGGACGGGCGGCGCGAGATCCGCTCATGGTAGGCGCGGCACGGACGCGTCTGGCCGCTCACCGCACGCTCGCATCGACGCATTGTGCTGCGCGCCACCCGCACGGTCAAGGGTGTGGGGTGCGCGTCACGGTTGGTCCCCTCGATCGTTGCCCTCCCACGAGCCATGTGTCACCAACTCGTGTCGCGGAATGCAGGCGACGTTCCTCCGACTCGGTAGAGTCCTCCGGGCCCAGAAGCAGGATCCGGGCGGACGGCGCCGGGGAGGCGGCCGGTCGAGGACGCGTGGCATTGGCGCCCCGACACCCACCGTGAGGGAGGCAAGACCGCTGTGGCCACCACCGTCAGGAGTGGGCTCGAGACCCTCGGAGGGGTGACGTCACTGGCCGTCGACGGCCCGCTGGCGGTCCGCAAGGGATTCCCCTTCACCGAGTTCATCCAGCAGTGCTGGTTCATCTCCAAGGTGACGGTCGTCCCGCTGGTCTTCATCTCGATCCCCTTCGGCGTGATCCTCGCGCTGCACGTCGGCTCCTTCTTCACCCAGATCGGCGCCGAGTCCCACATCGGCTCCAGCATGATCGTGGGGGTCGTCCGCGAGGCGGCGCCCGTGGCCACGGCCCTGCTGATCGCCGGCGCTGGCGGGTCCGCCATGACCGCCGACCTCGGGTCCCGCCGCATCCGCAGCGAGCTCGACGCCATGGAGGTCATGGGCGTCGACCCGGTCCACCGGCTCATCCTGCCCCGGCTGATGGCCGCGACGCTGGTCGCCCTGCTGCTCAACGGCGTCGTGTCCGTGGCCGGCATCGCCGGTGGCTGGGTCATGGCGGTGCCGGTCCAGGGTGGCACCAGCGGCGCATACTTCGCCTCCTTCACGGAACTGGGGTACCTGCCCGACTTCTGGGCGTCCCAGGTCAAGGCCGCCGTCTTCGGGTACCTCGCCGCGGCCATCTCCTGCCACTACGGCTACAACGTGCGCGGTGGCCCGAAGGCCGTCGGCGACGCCGTGAACCGGGCCGTGGTCCTGACCTTCCTCGTCCTGTTCTTCATCAACATCATCCTGACGGCGTTCTACCTCAGCGCCTTCCCGGGGAAGCTGTGATGGCCAGCACGCCGACACCCGACGAAGGGAGGCACCGCTGATGTCGTCTGCCAGCGCCGGACGGGACATCCCGTCGCGCGTCACCGAGCTCGCCTCCCGGCCCCTGTCGCCGTTCGCCGAGTTCTGGGACCAGATGCGGTTCTGGAGCGAGGGCCTGGCCGGCATGGGCTACTCGCTGAAGTGGACCCGTTCGGTCATCATCCCCCACATCTCCGACATCGTGGTCGGAGCCGGATCCTGGGTCATCGGCGGCGGACTGCTCTTCGTCGTCGGTGCACTCGCCTTCTTCACGGGCAGTGCCGTCGGGCTCGAGGGCATCGCCGGGCTGGGCGCCATCGGTGCCGAGGCCTACATCGGCCTCGTCGCCTCCTTCGCCAACGTGCGCGAGATCACCCCGCTGATCGCGGGCGTGGCGCTGGCCGCCAAGGTCGGCGCCGGCTTCACCGCCGAGCTCGGGGCGATGCGGATCTCCGAGGAGATCAACGCCCTCGAGGTCATCGGCGTCCGACCGATCCCCTACCTCGTGTCGACGCGCATCTGGGCCGCCCTGATCCCCGTCATTCCGCTGTACCTGTTCGCGCTGTTCATCTCGTTCATCGGCACGCGGCTGATCGCCACCGGGTTCTTCACCGTGTCCCCCGGGGCCTACGACGCCCGCTTCGAACTGTTCCTGCCCGCCATCGACATCCTCTTCAGCCTCGCCAAGGCCATCGTGTTCACGTTCGTGGTGATCCTGATCCACACCTACTACGGCTTCTACGCCAAGGGCGGCCCAGCGGGCGTGGGCGTGGCCGTCGGGCGGGCCATCCGGGCCAGCATCTCGGCGGTCGTGGTGGTCAACATGGTGATGTCGTTGCTGTTCTGGCCGGTCGGCAGCAACACGATCAAGATCGCGGGCTGAGGGGGACCTGGACGTGCTCACACCGATCGGACGGCGCATCGCCGGCACGGCCATGCTCGTTGGCGTCATCGCGCTCGCGACCCTCGGGTTCGAGTGGCGCTTCGCGCGCCAGGCCGGCACGACCGAGGTGGTGCTCGTCGTCAACGAGGCGGGCATCGGCACCCAGCCCGGCACGGACGTCAAGATCCGTGGTGTCACCTCCGGCCAGGTGATCAGCGTCGACCCGGGCGAGAGCGGCGCCGACGAGGCACACATCCGCATCCGCCTGCATCCGGGCGTCCAGGTCCCCAGCCATGACCTCGACGTGCGCATCACCCCGAAGACGTTCTTCGGCGAGAAGCAGATCGAGTTGAACTACCCCCTCGAGGCCTTCGGCCAGCCGCCGTTCCTCGAGGAGGGTGACCTCGTCGAGGTCGAGGGCGGGCTGACCGAGGTCGAGGACGTCCTCGTCGCCCTCGAACCGCTGCTCGACGGGATCGACGAGAACGACCTCGCGACCCTGTTCGAGGCGAACGCGGCACTGAAGGGCCAGGAGGACCTGATCGCCCGCAACCTCGAGGTCACCGCCGAGGTTGCCCGCTTCGGCGTCGACGTCAGCGACGCGACGCTGCGCAACGCCCGGCTGCTGACCAGCCTTGCCGACCAGCTCACCGAGGGCGCCGACGAGTTCGACCGCCTCAACCGCAACCTGCCGGCCGCCGTCGCGATCCTGTCCGAGCGCCAGGCCGACATCGAGACCAACCTCGACGCCCTCAGCTCGTTCGCCCTCACCACCGCGGCGTGGATCGATGTCGAGGAGGGCCGCTTCGACCGGCTGCTCGACCAGAACGACGTCGTCGGCGCCTTCCTCGAGCGCAACGTCGACTCGATCCCCAGCCTCATCGAGGGCATCCGGATCTTCGCCGAGGCCCAGCACCGCCCGTCCCCGTACCTGAACGACGAGACCATCTACGTGCCCTTCAAGATCTTCTTCGAGTTCGAGGGCGTCAGCGAGGGCCTTGACGAGCTCTTCGGGTCGTTCGAGCAGCAGCAGGAGGACGGCTGATGGGAGGCGAGCGCGCACCGATCATCCGGTTCGCCGTGTTCACGGCCTTCTGCCTCGTGTTCGCCTACTGGCTGGTCATCACACTGGGCAACATCTCCCCCGGCGCCGACCGCGTCGCCTACAGCGCCCGGTTCGACGACGTCACCGGCCTGCTGGTCGACGACAACGTCAAGGTCTCGGGCGTGACCGTCGGCAAGGTCCGCGCGATCGAGGTGGACGACGGCGGCGCGGCCCTGGTGCGCTTCAGCCTCGACGAGACCGTCGAGGTGCCCGAGGACTCGACCGTCGAGATCCGCTGGCGCGACACGTTCGGGCTGCGCTTCCTCTACGTCAACCCGGGCGAGTCCGACGTGCTGGTGGACACGCGCGACGACGAGGTCGACTTCCCCAACGACCAGACGATCGCACCGACCTCGATCGGCACCTTCCTCTCCCGGATCACGCCGTTCATCGAGGCGCTCGACCCGAGCCTGCAGAACCAGGTCCTGCAGGCGCTGCAGCAGTCGATCGTGGGACGCGAGCAGGAGATCCGCGACCTCGTCTCCGACGGCGGGGACCTCACGCAGGCACTCGCCAGCCGGGACGAGACCCTGGGGCGGCTGCTGGACAACTCGGCGACGATCCTGGACGAGTACGCCCAGCGCGACGAGGACATCCGCGCGCTCGTCGACTCGCTCGTGTCGATCACCGAGACGCTCGCGCGCCGCAACGAGTCGCTGGACACGGCCGTCACCGCGCTGGCCGACCTCCAGGCCGAGACCGGCACGCTGATCGAGGCCAACGAGGACGAGCTGCGGGCCACGCTGGACGCCCTCGAGGTGACCGCCGAGACCCTCTCGGTCAACCGAGAGCAGCTGGACACCACCCTGACGCGCCTGCCGAACGTCGTCGTCTACCACCGGGTGTCGCGGCTCGGGCAGTGGTTCAACGTGCGGGCCGTCGGGACCTCCGCCGACTACCAGACCATCGACTCCGAGCGCGGCGCCAGGCTGCCGGAGCGTCGCAACGACGGCGACGGCGGGTCGAACGCATCGAGCCTGTTCCAGGCACCCCTCGGCATGCGGGAGGTGCGCTAGATGCTCATCGAGCGCAGCCAGCTGACGATCGGGGTCATCGCCGCGGTCCTGGTGCTCATCGGCACGGCCTTCGCCGCCCTGATCACCGGCAGCACCATGCTCGTCCGGGGCGAGCGCATCACGGCCGAGTTCTCCGACGCCGCCGGGCTGAAGGCCGGCGACTTCGTCTTCGTGTCCGGCGTCCGGGTCGGGCAGGTCACCGACGTCAGCCAGATCCCGCAGTCCTCGGACCCGGAGTTCCAGGACCGCGGCCCCGTGGTCGAGGCCGAGATGGCCCTCACCACCGACGCCGACGTCCCCGCCGACTCGCGCGCCGAGATCTTCCTGTCCAGCACGCTGGGACGCCGTGGGCTGATGATCACGCCCGTCGACAACTCCCCCGAGCACCTGGCCCAGGTCGGCGCACTCGAGGCCGGCGACGTCATCACGCTCGGTCGCACGTCGACGCTGACGGACCTGCCCGAGTTCGGCGACGACACCACCCAGTTCCTCGAGGAGCTCGACGTCGAGGCCCTGCGGGACCTGACGACCGCTCTCGCGGACGTGACCGAGGACCAGCGCGAGGACGTCGACCGGCTGCTCGACGGCGTGCAGTCGCTGGCGCAGGTGCTGGTGGACCGCCGCGAGCAGCTGGGCCGGACCCTCGACCGTGCCGAGGCGCTGGTCGACGTCGCCGAATCGCGGGACGACGAGATCATCGAGGTGATCGACAACTTCCAGGTGACGCTCGACACGCTGCTCGCCAAGCAGGATGAGGTCGAACGGCTGCTCGAGGAGACCGCCGACACCTCGACGAGCGCCGCCGACCTGGTGGCCGAGCGCCGCGCGCAGATCGACCGCGTCGTGCGGGACCTGACCGACGCGCTCGAGGTGGTCGACCGCCACCAGGTGGACGTCGCCCACACCGTGCCGTACCTCTCCGTCGGGCTCGAGGGCTTCTCCTCCATCGGCTACCTGAACCGGCAGAAGCAGGACACGCCGGCCTGGGGCAATGTGTTCGTGACCAGCCTCGGCAGCGTCGGGGTCGAGGCGCTCCTCGGCTGTGGCGGCACGATGGACGACGCCCTGACGGAGCTGTTCGGCCCCGACCCGGGCTGTGACGGCAACGTCGACGAGGAGGCCGGCACCTCGGGCGACTCCACCGACGACGGCAGCGCCGCCACCGGCTCGACCAGCGCACTGGACGCGATCTTCCGCGGCGGGCTGGCCATGCACGGGGAGGTGCAGCGATGAGGATGCGGCTCGCCACGCTGGTCGGGGTCCTGGTCCTGGCGCTGATCGGCACGGGCTGTGGCCTGGGCACCCCGGACGGCTACCTCGTCCGCGCCCAGCTGCCCCGCTCGTTCAACATGTTCCCCGGCTCACCGGTGCAGGTGCTCGGCCTCGACGTCGGCATCGTCCGCGAGCTCACCGTCGAGCCCGGCTCCGACGTCGTCGTGGCCGACCTCATCATCGACCATGACGTCCAGCTGCCCGAGGACGTGCGCGCGGTCGTGCTCACCGACGCGCTGCTCGGCGAGCGCTACATCCAGCTGGACCCGCCCTACGAGGGCGGCCCCACGTTCGACCCCGGGGGCACGATCGAGGAACCCGCCAACGTCCCGGCCGAGTTCGACGAGCTGCTGACCGCGCTCAACGACTTCGTCGAGGGCATCCAGACCGGCGACCTGCCGCGGCTCGTCGACAACCTCGCCGAGGTGCTCGACGGCAACGGCGAGAACCTCGGCCAGACCCTCGAGTCCACCCGCGACGCCCTGGGGGTCCTCCGGGACCACGACGACGACCTCGTCCGGCTCGCCTCGAAGCTGTCGGACGTCAACGAGACCCTCAACACCCGCCGGCAGGAGCTCGGCACGGTCGTCCAGGACTTCTCCGAGCTCAGCCGCGTGCTCGCGAACCAGCGCGAGCCGCTCGACGAGGCACTGTCGTCGCTGGCCCGGCTGTCCGACGAGGCCGGGCGACTGCTCGACACCAACCGCGAGCTCATCGAGGACGACGTCGCGACCCTGACGCGGGTGGGCCAGACGGCGGTGCGCAACCTCGACCAGGTGTCGAACATGCTGCTCAGCTCCGCCGAGCTGTTCCGCCACTCGGAGCGGGTGATGGACCGCGAGCACAACTGGCTGCCGCTGGTGAACAACTCCGACGACCTCGCCAACTACCTGCTCGAGACCATCCAGGACCGGCTCGCCCGGCAGTGCGACCGCGAGGGGCTGTCGACCGAGCTGTGCGACGAGCTCCTCGGCCAGTTCGACGAGATCGTCCCCGACGAGATCTGCCTGCCGCCCCTGCTGCAGTGCCGGACGGACGAGGACTCCGGTGAGGAGTCGACGCCGCTCGGCAACGCCGTCACGGACGCGCTGACGAGCGGCGCCGAGGGCGCCGGCGACACGCCCGAGGAGCAGGAGCAGGTGGACGAGTTCGTGTCGGACACGCTCGACCGCCTGTCGGGCGGCGGCTCGACGCAGAGCAGCAGCACCGACGACGGCACGGACACGGACGGCGACGGGGACGGCAGCCTCCTCGACCTGGGAGGTCTGCAGTGACCACGACCCTGCGACGTCTCGTCCCGTTGGCCGTCCTCGCGCTGGTCGCGACGGCCTGCACCGGCATCCTCGGCGGCAACGGCCCCACGATGGTGTCGGCGACCTTCGACGACGTGATCGACCTCGTCAAGGACGGCAGCGTCCGCATGAACGACCTGCAGGTCGGCACGATCGAGGCGATCGAGCTGACCGAGGACAACCGCGCCCGCGTCACGATGGCCCTCGAGCCCGACGCCCAGGTCCCGCAGGACGTCCGCGCGGTGCTGGCCAAGACCAGCGTGCTCGGCGAGCGCTACGTGGCCCTCGAGCCGGCCGGCGAGGACACGTCCTGCTGCATCGAGGACGGCACGGAGATCACCGACACCGAGGTCCGCGGCGACCTCGAGGACCTGGTGGCGGCGGGCAGCGACCTGCTCGTGTCCGTCAGCTCCGACGCCGTCCGCCAGACCATCGAGGTCGCCGCCGAGACGTTCGGCGGGCGGGAACAGCTCATCGGGGCGTTCATCGACGACGTCAACGGCCTCGTGGGCACCTACCAGGACAACACGGACGACCTGCTCGCCCTGATCGACGCCCTCGACCGGGTCACGGCCGCCTACGCCCCCAACGCCGCCGACAACGCCGCCGTCCTCGAGGACCTGCGGGTCGCCGCCGCCGCGCTGGAGGACATCGACGAGGACCTGCTGGACACCCTCGACGACGTCACCGAGCTGTCCGACGAGGCCGTGACGTTCCTGTCCGAGCACCAGGACCAGCTGCACGACACGCTGCGACGGCTGCGCAAGGTCACCGAGCAGGTCGCCGCGGCGGACGCCGACATCGACCGGCTGCTCGAGGTCGGCCCGCTGTACACGCTGCAGCTGACCCGCGGCGCCCTCAACGAGGAGGCCCAGGTGTGGCTGGACTTCATCGTGTGCGGCGTCAACGACACCGACGGCGACCCCAGCCGCGACTGCACCCCGCCGAACCCGGGCGAGCGGGCGGAGAGCCCGCCCTACTACCCGGTCCCCCGGGAGTGCTGGGAGGACCCGGATCCGTGCACCGAGGACGGGGAGGGGTGACATGATCCGAGGCGTCTCGCTCCGCGTCGGGGCCAACCTGCTGGCCTTCCTGGTGTTCACGGCCGGGATCGTCGGTCTCGCTGTCGTCACCTTCGCCAGCGGCATCGTCTTCGACGACAGCTACCGCGTGACCGCGACCATCCCCGACGCCGGTGGCGTGCTCCCGCGCCAGCAGGTGACGGTGATGGGACGCGCCGTCGGCACGGTCGACAACGCCGAGCTCGTCGAGGACGGCGTCCGGCTGACCTTCTCCATCCAGCCGCAGTTCCCGGTGCCCGAGGAGGCGGCCGTCCGCATCATCCGCCGCTCCCCCATCGGTGAACAGGCCGTGGACCTGGTCCCCGTCCCGGCAGAGGACTGGCAGCCCATCGAACGCGGGGGGGAGCTGGCCGTCACCAGCTCCACGGAATCCCCCACGGTGCAGACGCTGCTGGACAACACGGTCGCGCTGTTCAACGAGGTCAGTCCCGAGAACACCGCCACCATCATCCACGAGCTCGCGACCGCCCTCGAGGGCCGCTCGGACGTCATCCGGGACCTCAACGAGGTGTCGCTCGACGTCGGCGAGACGATCCTGGACGGCCAGGACGAGTTCCGCCGGCTGCTCGCCACCAGCGAACCGCTCCTGGAGGAACTCGACGACCACGCGGACGACATCGTCGACCTGTTCGGCAACCAGGCCGACCTGTCCGAGGTGCTGGCCGAGAACCGCCCCAACCTCGAGCGGCTGCTCGACGACGGGCCGAACCTGCTGGGCGAGGCCGAGGCACTGATCGTCAACCTCCGACCGAATGCGCAGTGCCTCGTCGACGACCTGATCGCCACCAACGAGATGCTGCTCGGCCCCTCCACGGCCGACGGCGCCCCCAGCCGGCTGTACGACTCGAAGCTGGACGAGGTGCAGATGGCGATCGACAAGCACCGGTTCTTCTTCCAGCTCGGCCTGCCGCTGGTCATCCAGCCGGACCCGGACACCGGCCTGGGCTGGGCGCGGGTGAAGTTCGAGATGGACCACCTCGGATCCGGCGACCGCTACGCGCAGCGGCGCCCGACCCCGGCCACGCGTCCCGGCGCGGCCTGCGAGGCGGACCCGTGGGGCGTCGGCGTCAACGCCGTGCGCCAGCCCGGCACGGACCGGCGGGGGCTCGACCCGACCTCGCCGGGCATCCTGTACGCGCCCCTGGTGGAGGGCGAGGGCCCCGACCGCGAGGGGCCCGGGGGCTCCGGCGGCGACCGTCCGGTCACGCCGGTGACCGGAGGTGGGGCCGCGGTGCTTGCGCTCGCCGCGATCAGTGCTGCACTGGTGGTGCGACGACGATGAGGAGCACCACCGTGACCGACCCCGAACCGTCGACCGCGGTCGACGACACCGACGGCCCCGCCCGGGCCGCGGCCGGCCCGCGGCGACGCTGGGTCCTCGTCCTGCCGTGGGTGCTCGCGGTCCTCGCACTCGCCGCGGCCGTGTGGAGCACGCTGCAGTGGCAGCAGCTGGCCGGCCGGCAGGCACAGGTCGACTCCGCCCGCTCGGCCGCGGTCGCCTTCGCGACCGACCTCACCAACTGGGACGCCAGCGACGGGCTCGACGACGAGATCGACGTCCTGCGCAACCAGGGCACGGGCCCCTTCCTCGACGAGGTCGCCACCCAGTTCGGCGGGGGCCAGCTCACCCAGGAGCTCGCTGCGGCCGAGATGTCCGCGACGGGCCGGGTTGAGGAAGCCTTCGTCCAGGAACTCGAGGGCAACATCGCCGAGGTGTTCACGGTCGTGACCGTGCAGTACCGGTCCGCCGCGCTCGACCAGGATTCGGGCGACGTGTCGATGCCCGCGGTCGTGGTCCTGGAGCGCGTCGAGGACCGGTGGCTGGTCCGCGAGGTCACGCTGCCGAACAGCCAGCAGATCGGACAGCTCATGAACCCGTCGGCAGGAGGCTGACCAGATGGCCGGTTCCGCCTACTCGCACGTGGTCGTCGGTACCGACGGGTCGGCCACGGCCATGTGCGCCGTCCACGCCGCCGGCGCCGTCGCCCGCGCGCTCGAGGTGCCGATCACCGTGGCCACGGGCTGGTACCGCGACCACGTCAACGACCTCGACGCGCTGGCCGGCGCCGGCTCGCCGCGCAATGCCCAGTGGGCCACCGACACGGTCGTGGATGCCGCCGCCGTCCTGCGGGCCTCCGGGTGCAAGGACGTCCGCACGGCCACGCCCGAGGGCGGCCCGGCCGACGTCCTGCTGCGGCTGGCCGAGGACCACCCCGGGTCCCTGGTGGTCGTCGGCACGGTGGGGCTGGACTCCACGGCGGAACGCCTCCTCGGCAACATCCCCCACCAGCTGACCCACCACGTGCCCGCGGACCTGCTGCTGGTGCACCGTGGCGAGTGCGACGCCGACGTCAGCTGGTCGTCGGTGGCGCTGGCCACCGACGGATCCGACACGGCGACCAAGGCCGTCACCCACGGCCTGGGCCTCGCGGAGGCCCTGGATGCCCGGACGACGCTCGTGACCGTGGCGCCGACCGAGGAGCGCGGCCAGAAGGCCCTCACCCGGACCGCCCTCGAGACCGACGAGCAGCACGTCGCGGTCGGACGCGACACCGCGGACGCCCTCGTCGAGGCCGCACGTGGCCACGACCTGCTCGTGCTCGGGAACAAGGGCATGAGTGGCCCGTCCCGACTGCTCGGGTCCATCGCCAACTCCGTGACCCACCACCTGCCCACCGACCTGCTGCTGGTCAACACCACGAGGTGACGCCATGCCCGTCAACTACGTCACGCACTTCGAGCCCGTCGGGGCCGGCATCGGCTTCGGCGGTGGCCACCTGCACACCCCGCCCGACGACTACGACAAGTTCACGGACCCGGTGTTCCCCGGCAACACGCCGGTGGAGGACCCCGCCATCTCCGTGCGGGGACTGACCAAGTCGTTCGGCCCGAACACGGTGCTCGAGGACATCACCATCGACTTCCCGCGGGGCGAGATCACGACCGTGCTCGGCCCCTCCGGCACCGGCAAGTCGGTGTTCCTGCGCAACGTGATCGGCCTGCTGCAGCCGGACCGGGGCGAGATCTGGGTCGGCGAGGACAACATCCCGACGCTCACCCGCCGTCGTCTGCTGGAGGTGCGCAAGAAGTTCGGCGTGCTGTTCCAGGACGGGGCCCTGTTCGGCTCCATGACGGTCTACGACAACACGGCCTTCCCGTTGCGCGAGCACACGAACAAGTCCGAGAAAGAGATCCGCTCCATCGTCATGGAGAAGCTCGAGCTCGTCGGGCTCGAGGGCGCGATCGACAAGCTCCCGGACGAGATCTCCGGCGGCATGAAGAAGCGGGCCGGCCTGGCCCGTGCGCTGGTGCTGAACCCCGAGATCCTGCTCTTCGACGAGCCGGACTCCGGCCTGGACCCCGTGCGGACGGCGTACCTCAACGACCTGGCCCGCGACATCGTCAAGGAGTACGGGTCGACGATCGTCATCGTGACCCACCACATCCCGTCGGCCCAGCAGGTGGCCGACTGGGTCGGGTTGCTGTTCCGCCGCAACCTCGTCGCGTTCGGCCGGGTCGACGAGATGTTCAACTCCTGGTACGCGCCCTGCCAGCAGTTCCTCCACGGCATCACCGAGGGCCCCATCGGCATGTCCGAGGAGCGCGACCGCCCCGAGCTGCTGTAGCCCGACGGCACGGCAGCGAACCTCAGTCGCAGCATGTCAGACCTGGCGTGGCCCGACGAGGTGGTGGCTACGCTCGCGCCCGACCCACGCGACGAGACGAACGAGGCGCACGTGGCAGAGCTCGATGAGATCCTCCGGGGCAGCGAAGGTGCGGCGTTCCGCAAGCTGTTCGAACAGCGCATCCTGTTCCTCAAGGGCCCGCTCGAGGACGACCAGTGCGATCGCCTCGTGGCGCAGCTGCTGGCCCTGGACTCCGACAGCGACGAGGACATCACGCTGTACGTGAACTCCCCCGGCGGGATCATCACGGGGATGTTCGCGATCTACGACTCGATCCACCTCCTGCGGTCGAAGGTCAACACCCGGTGCGTCGGGCTGGCCGCCTCCGCCGCGGCGTTCCTGCTGGCGACCCCGTCGGGCAACCGCCAGGCGACGGCGAACTCGCGGATCATGATCCACCAGCCGCTCGGCGGCGCCCGCGGAACCGCCAAGGACATCGAGATCCAGGCCAAGAACATCCTGTGGATGCGCCAGCGGATCAACGAGATCTTCGCCGAGCGCACCGGCAAGCCGGTCGAGCAGATCCAGCAGGACACCGACCGGGACTTCTGGATGACCGCCGAGGAGGCCCTCGACTACGGCCTGATCGACGAGGTCGTCTCCCCCGGCGAGGGCAGCTGACCTGCCGGTCGTGGGCCTTCGGCGACCGGGCAGTCCTTGGATCGCCCCACTCTTGGTGGTGGTGTTGATCGCTGCAGCGTGCTCGCAGCAGGATGCACGTGCGGAGGCCGCCGATGCGGTCGCCGTCCGACTCGGTGCCATCGCACAGCCCGCCTGGGACGCGGAGACCGCCGAACCGTGGCCGGACCCGGCCGCCCCCTGGGAGGCGGTTCGGGACAACGTCTCGGACGTCGAGCTCCCTGAGGGCGTCGCCAGCGTCAACGTCCCAAGCGGTGGCAGCGCCGCCATCCACGAGGACTCGGCCGAACTCGTCTTCCCGGTCCTGGTCAAACCCACTGAGGGGGAGCCCTACTGCATCCACGTCGCCCTGACCAGCAGCGGCACGGCCCTGGGGGAGGTCGCTGTCAACGGCGATCCTGACGCCGGCTGTGACGGTGCCGACAGCGAGCTGATGCGCCGACGAGACGACCTCGAGGACCTCGACACGTAGCAGCCACGCGCGGTCCGTGGCGGCGTTCGGCAGGTCAGGCGGGGGTCTTGGAGTCCTCGACGTAGAGGTAGTACTCCTCGCAAACCATGTGACCGCCAATGTGACCCCCTGACAGAATGTGCCGCTGACCTGCAGAAACACAAGCGTGTAATGCCGGCTGGTGCCGGCCGGTGGCACCGTTTGCCGCCCCGCTCGTTGTCACAGCGTTGTCACGG
>CAZDIF010000025.1:0-13715 GCA_964505365.1 uncultured Actinomycetota bacterium | reverse complement strand
ACTCGGGCGCCGGCGCGGTGAACGGGTGGTGGTTGGGAACCCACCCCTCGGAGGTCGCCGCGGTCGGGTCGTCCGACTCGGCGGCCGGGTCGAACATCGGGGGTTCGACCACCCACGCGAAGCGCCACTCCCCCTCCGGGACCAGGCCACGGTCCTCGGCGAGGGCGTTGCGCAGCGCGCCCATCAGCTCGCGGGCGAACGTGGTGCTGCCTGCGCCGAAGAAGATCGCGTCACCGGTGCCCGCCTCGGTCGTGGCCAGCAGGTCCGTGACCTCCTGGTCGGACATGAACTTCGCGAGCGGGCTGCGCAGGGAGCGGTCCTCCTCGACCACCCCCCAGGCCAGGCCGCGGGCGCCGCGACGCTTGGCCCACTCGGTCCACTCGTCGAACTCGCGACGGGTCAGCTCGCCACCGCCGGGCAGCGCCAGCGCGACCACGGATCCCCCGGACTCGAGCACGCCCTTGAACACGCCCACCTCGGTCTCGGCGAAGACCTCGCCGAGGTCGGCCAGCTCCATGCCGAAGCGCAGGTCCGGCTTGTCGGACCCGAACCGCCGCATGGACTCCTCGAAGGTGAGCCGCGGGAACGGCGTCGGGACCGTCACGCCGAGGACCTCCTCCCAGATCTCGGCGTACATCTCCTCCATCAGGGCGTAGACGTCCTCCTCGTCGCCGAAGGACAGCTCGAGGTCCAGCTGGCTGAACTCCGGCTGGCGGTCGGCGCGCAGGTTCTCGTCGCGGAAGCACCGGGCGATCTGGTAGTAGCGCTCGACGCCGGCGACCATCAGCAGCTGCTTGAACAGCTGGGGGCTCTGCGGCAGCGCGAACACCTCGCCGGGCTGCAGGCGGGACGGGACGAGGAAGTCGCGGGCGCCCTCCGGCGTGGCGCGGGTCAGCTGGGGCGTCTCGACGTCGATGAAGCCGTGACGCTCCATGACGCGGCGGATGATCGACACGACCTGGGCCCGGACCTGCAGGTTTCGGGCCATGCGGGGCCGGCGCAGGTCCACGTACCGGTGGCGCATCCGCAGGTCCTCGGACACGTCCGCGTCGTCCTCGACCGGGAACGGCGGCGTGTCGGCCTGCGACAGCACCTCGACGGAGGCGGCCGCGAGCTCGACCTCGCCGGTGTCGAGCCGCGGGTTCACCATGCCCTCGGGGCGCTGGCGGACCTCGCCGGTCACCCGGACGACCCACTCGGGCCGCACGCGGTGGGCGGCCTCCAGCGCGTCGGACTGCTCGGGGTCGGCGACGACCTGCAGGATGCCGCTGCGGTCGCGGAGGTCGAGGAAGGCCACGCCGCCGTGGTCGCGGCGCGTGTCGATCCAGCCGGCGACCGTCGCGGTCTGCCCGACGTCGGACGAGCGGAGGGTGCCGGCACCGTGGGTGCGCATGGCGCCGTGGGCGGAGATGGTCACGATCTACCTCTGCGAGAGCCGAGTGGTGAGGTGGGAGACGAGGTCGGGCTCGTCGAGGGTGGCCTGCTCGCCGGTGGCGAGGTCCTTGACGGCGACCGTACCGGCGGCCCGCTCGTCGCTGCCGCGGATGACGGCCCAGCGCGCCCCACGCCGGTCGGCGTGCTTGAGCTGCTTGCCGAGCCGCCCGCCCCCGACCCACAGGTCGGTGGCGATGCCGGCCCCGCGCAGCCGGGTGGCCAGCGCCAGCGCATCGGCGGACCCCTCGTCCTCCATCACGGTCACGAGGACGTCGGGGCCGGCCGGGGGCGCGTCCTGTTCGGCCAGCAGGAGCAGGATCCGCTCGAGGCCGAGCGAGCCACCGGTGGCCGGGATGTCCTGGCCCGAGAACATGCCGACCAGCCCGTCATAGCGCCCACCGGCGGCGATCGTGGCGTCGAGGCCCTCGTGCACGACCTCGAAGACGGGCCCCGTGTAGTAGGACAGCCCGCGCGCGAGCACGGGCGCGTACGCCACGGGCAGCTCGTCGGGCAGCAGCGAAAGGACCTTGTCGACCTCCGCGAGCCCGGCGGTACCCCGCTCGCTGGAGGACAGCCGCTCGCGGACACGGTCCACGAGGTCGTCGGCGTCGAGGTCGGCACCGAGCTTGTCGATCGCCCCCGACGGGATGCCGCGGTCAGCGAGCTCGGCGGTGACGCCGTCGACGCCCACCTTGTCGAGCTTGTCCAGCGACACCAGGGTGTCCGTCTCCAGCTCGGCGGGCACGCCGTAGGCCTCGACGAGCCCGTGCAGGGCACGGCGGGAGTTCAGCTGGACCCGGAATCCCCCGAGCCCGAGCGAGGCCAGCGCGTCGCACACGGCGGCGATGGTGCTGGCGTCGGCGAGCATCGAGTCGGAGCCGACCGTGTCGACGTCGCACTGGAAGAACTCGCGGAACCGGCCCTTGCCCGGACGGTCGGCCCGCCACACCGGCGCGATGTGGTAGCGCTTGAAGGGCGTCGGCAGCTGCGACCCGTACCGGGCGACGACGCGGGCCAGCGGCACCGTGAGGTCGTAGCGCAGGGCCAGGTCGGCCTCGCCGGTGGCCTCGTGCTCGCCGCGGCGCAGGATCTTGAAGATCAGCTGGTCGCCCTCGTCGCCGTACTTGCCGGTGAGGACCTCGAGGCGCTCGAACGACGGCGTGTCGAGCGGGTCGAAGCCATGGCGGTGGAAGACCTCGCGGATCGTCGCGAAGGCCTGCTCGCGCCGCGCCACGGCGTCCGGCAGGAAGTCCCGGGTGCCCGACGGCGGGTCGGTGGGGATGTCGACCATCGGGTCCTCAGCCGCGCAGGGCCATCTCGACGAACGGGTTGGTGGCACGCTCGCGACCGACGGTGGTCCGCGGGCCGTGCCCGGGCAGGATCAGGGTGTCGTCCTCGAGCGGCAGGACGGTGTCGGCGATCGACTGCATCAGCTGCTGGGAGGACCCCCGCGGGAAGTCCGTGCGCCCGACCGACCCGGCGAAGATCAGGTCGCCGCTGAACAGCACGTCCGCGTCGGCGCCGGTGTCCAGCCCGTCGGCGAACTCGACCGGGGCCCCGGCCAGGCCGCGACCGAGGAAGGTGACGTGGCCGGGCGTGTGGCCGGGCGTGTGCCGCGGCGTCCAGTCGATCCCGGCGACCCGCAGGTCGGCGTCGTCGGCCAGGTCCACCAGCCGCTCGGTCGGCGGGTCCCAGGTGATGCCGAACTGGTTGCGCAGCATGTCGGCGGCCAGGTCGGCGGGGACGCCGAAGCCGGCGGCCGGCGCGTCCCACAGCCACCGGTCGTCCGGGTGGAGGTGCACGGGCACGTCCAGCGACCGGGCCAGCTCGGGGACCGCCCAGAAGTGGTCGAGGTGTCCGTGGGTGAGGAGGATCGCCTCGCAGTCGAGCTCGAGGCGCTCGAGCAACGGGGGTACCTGCTGACCACCGTGCTCGCCGGGGTCGATGACGGCGCACCTGCCCGTGGCGCGGTCGCCCACGACCCAGCAGTTGGTCTGCCAGCGTCCGAGCGCGACGCCGACGACGACGGGATCCTTCGGCACGGAGATTGCGGGTCCTTCACGCGGTCGGCCCGCGAGGCTACCGCCGCGTGCCTACGGCTCCACGTTGCCGAGTGGCTCGAGCCGGTCCAGCCGTACCGGCGTGTCCGGACGGACCACCTCGTAGTGCAGGCTGGCCCCGACGAAGGCCGGGGAGTCGTGCATGGCGGCCATGACCTCGCCGAGGGCGGCCGTGGGGCCGGCAGCAGCCACGCGCACGACGACCCGGAGGCGCTGTGCCCGCGTGGCGGCGTGCCACTGCACGTCGACGTCGGAGACCGTGCCGAGGTGGGTCAGGGCACGGACCACCCGCCGTCGGGAGACAGTGGCGCCGTCGGACGGCTCGATCGTCACGGTCACCAGGTGGTCCACCACCTCGCCGTCGTCCAGTCGCACGGTCACGGCGTCGGCGACCTCGCGGCCGATGCTGGCCCCGGGCCGGCGACGGGCCGGGTCGATGGCGACCACCAGGGCGGCGTCCGGCGTGGCGGCGGACAGGTGCGTCGTCACGTCGCGGAGCCCGGTCGCCGTCGGGGCGACCGACGCCACGACCACGTCGCCGGGGCGGGCCATCGCGCCGACGGCCTGGTCCAGCCGGCCGGGGTCGTGGTGCAGGCGGTCGGTCAGCGACCGGACCTCCTCCGGGACCGTGGGTGGCTCGCTGCCCGCCCACAGCACGCTGACGTCGAGGCCGCGCCCGGCCCGCAGGCGGCAGGCGACCGTGGTGGCCAGGACGAGGCCCTCCTTGGCGGCGGGGGTGACGTGGGCGGCGGTGAGCGGCACGACGACGCGCTCGGGCGCCCGGTCCGAGGGGCGCACGACCAGCAGGGGCACCGACGAGCGGCCGACGACGTCGTCGACCGTCGCGTCGAACGCCTGCGAGACCTCCGTGCCGCCCCGCCAGCCCATCACGACCAGCGTCGCGGCCTCGGCGGCGACCACCGCTCGGATCCCGTCGGCGACCTCGTCGGCCTCGGCGACCACCCCCGACGCGGAGATGCCCTCGGCCCGCAGCCGGCGCTCGGCCTCCACGGCCAGGTCGGCGCTGGCCTTCACCTGCCGCGACGAGGACCGCGGCGGGATCACCGTCAGCGGGACCACGTGCCCGTCGTCCCCGGCGGCGACGGCGGCCGCGATCGGCAGCAGCGACTGCAGCGACGCCGGACGCGCGACCGGCACCACGATCCTGGCGCCGAGGGCCCTCGAGACATACGCCGATGCGCGTGACGACCGCATGTTCCCGCCTCCCGTTCCCGAGCCGTGACCGTACCCCGACTCAGGCGCGCCCGCCTCCGGGGACCACCCGGTAGGCGTCATACACGCCGTCGACGTTGCGCACGCTGCGCAGCGCGTACTGCAGGTGCACGGGGTCGGCCAGCTCGAACGTGAAGCGCAGGACGGCCTGGCGGTCGCGCCGGGTCGTCACCTGCGCCGAGGTGATGTTGATGTGCAGGTCCCCGAGCACCGCGGTGATGTCGCGCAGCAGGTGCTTGCGGTCGAATGCCTCGATCTCCACGGCCACCAGGAACGTGGAGCCAGGCGTCGACGCGCCGGCCCACTCGACCGGAACGAAGCGTTCCTCCTCCCGCTGGAGGTCGCGGACGTTCGGGCAGTCGCTGCGGTGCACCGACACGCCGCGTCCGCGGGTGACGAACCCGACGATCTCGTCACCCGGCACCGGGGTGCAGCAGCGCGCCAGCGAGACGAGCATCCCGGACCCGCCCTCGACGGTGATCTCGTCCCCGTCGACGGCGCCGATGCGGATCGGCGACGGCTCGGGCAGCTCGAGCTCGGCCTCCTGCTCGTCCTCGCCCTCGAGGTGGCGGACCACGTGGTTGGCGACGGTGCCCGGGGCCACGTGGTGCTCGCCCACGGCCCGGTACAGCGCCCGCAGGCCCTTGTACGACAGCTCGCCGGCCACCTCGGCCAGCACCCCGTCGCCGGCGACACGGGCGAAGCCGACCCCCTTCTTGCGCAGGGCCCGGGTGATCGCGTCCCGCCCGCGCTCGACGGCGTCCTCGCGCCGCTCGCGGTTGAACCAGGCACGGATCTTCGACTGCGCACGGGTCGACTGCACGACCCGCAGCCAGTCGCGGGACGGCCCGGCGTCCTCGGCCTTCGAGGTGAGGATCTCGACGGTGTCGCCGTTGTGCAGCTCGACGTCCAGCGGCACGAGGCGGCCGTTGACCTTCGCACCGACGCAACGGTGGCCGACCTCGGTGTGGATGGCGTAGGCGAAGTCGATCGGGGTCGCGCCGGCGGGAAGGGCCTTCGGGTCACCCCGCGGCGTGAAGACGAAGACCTCGTCCTCGTACATGTCGATGCGCAGCGACTCGAGGTAGTCGTCGGGGTCCTCGACGTCCTCCTGCCAGTCCAGCAGCTGGTCGATCCACGCGAAGTCGCTGCTCTGGTCGGGCGCCCCGGTGCGCGCCACGTCCTTGTACTTCCAGTGCGCCGCCACCCCGTACTCGGCGGTGTGGTGCATGGCCCGGGTGCGGATCTGGATCTCGAGCGGGCGCCCATGGGGCCCGATGACCGACGTGTGCAGCGACTGGTAGAGGTTGAACTTGGGCATCGCGATGTAGTCCTTGAAACGCCCGGGGACCGGGCGCCAGGTCGCGTGGATCTGCCCGAGGACCGCGTAGCAGTCCCGCACGGAGTTGACGATCACCCGCACACCGACGAGGTCGTGGATCTCGTCGAACTCCTTCCCCCGCACCACCATCTTCTCGTAGATCGAGTAGTAGTGCTTGGGGCGTCCGGTCACCTGCCCGCGGATCTTCAGCTCGCGCAGCTGCGCCTCGAGCTGCTGGGTGACCTCCTCGATGTAGGCCTCGCGCTCGGGGTTGCGCTCGGAGACCATCGCCACGATCTCCTCGTAGCGCTTGGGGTGCAGCGTCGCGAAGCCGAGGTCCTCGAGCTGCAGCTTGAACCGCTGCATCCCCAGCCGGTGCGCGAGCGGCGCGTAGATGTCGAGCGTCTCCTGCGCGATGGCCTTCTGCTTCTCGCGCGGCAGGTGCTCGAGCGTCGACATGTTGTGCAGGCGGTCCGCCAGCTTGATCAGCAGGACCCGGATGTCCTCGGCCATGGCCATGAACATCTTGCGGAACGTCTCGGCCTGCTGGTGCTCCTTGGAGTCCACCTGCAGCCGGTCCAGCTTGGTGACGCCGTCGACGAGCACCGCGACCTCGTCACCGAAGTACTCCCCGATCTCCATCCGGGTCGTCGGCGTGTCCTCCACCACGTCGTGCAGCAGCGCCGCGACCAGCGTCGCCGTGTCCAGGCCGAGGTCGGCGAGTTCGGTCGCGACGGCGATCGGGTGGGAGATGTAGGCCTCGCCCGACCGGCGGAACTGGCCCTCGTGCGCGTCGCGCGCGTACTGGTAGGCGCGCACCACCTCCCGGAAGTCGACCTTCGGCGCGGACTCCCGGATGTGTGCCGCGAGGTTCGAGAGCTCGGGCGGCACCTCCCGCCCCAGCGGCAGCCGTGACAGCACCCCCTTGACCCCCGACGGTCGCGGGGGCGGCGGTGTTGGTCGGGCGTCGGAGTCGGTCGTGCTGGTTCTCCTGGTACCGGGACGACGAGCGTAACGACCCCGTCAGCCTCCTCAGCGACGACGGCGTCGGTTCTCAGCGACGACGGCGTCGGGGTCTGCGGCCCTCGCCGCGCACGTACTCGGTCGTGATGGGCCGGCGGGCGGCCGCGGCCGCCTCCGGTGCGGGGGCGACGACCTCCTCGTCCGACCATGCGCGCCGCTCGACCAGCGCCACCATCTCGGGCTCGCGTCCCCGCCACCAGGCGAGCAGCGGACCGGCCACGAACAGCGACGAGTAGGTGCCGAGGGCCATGCCGACGAACAGGGCGAGGGCGAGGTCCTGCAGCGTGGTGGCGCCGAGCAACTGCGATCCGATCAGCAGCAGCGCGCCCACCGGCAGCAGCGACGTGAGCGAGGTGTTGATCGACCGCCACAGCACCTCGTTCTGGGAGGTGTTGACCACCTGCTGGAACGTCCGGCGCCCGGGTTCGCCCAGGAAGGCCGTGTTCTCCTCGATGCGGTCGAACACGACCACGGTGTCGTACAGCGAGTAGCCGAGGATGGTCAGCAGCGCGATCACGGTGTTCGGGCTGACCGCGAAGCCGAACCAGACGTAGATGCCGAACGTGACCAGCAGGTCGTGGAACAGCGTCACGATGGCGACGACCGCCATCTTCCACTCGAGCCGGAAGGAGATGTAGGCCAGCACCACGAGCAGGAAGACGACCAGCGCCTCGATGGCGCGGCGCGAGATCTCCTCGCCCCAGGTCGGGCCGACGAAGGACTCCTGGATCTGGTCGGACCCGGTGACCTCGACGAGCGCCGCCTCCACGTCCTCGGACACCTGGCTGTCGAGCGGGACCTCGGCCATCCGCACCAGCGCACCCTGGCCTCCCTGGGCGTCGGTGACCCGCTGGACGCGCACGTCGGCCCCGCCGGCGTTCTCCACGGCGTCGCTGATCTCCTCGGCCGAGGCGTCCGTGGCCACGCCCTCGACCTGGAAGCTGGTGCCGCCCTCGAAGTCGATCGAGAGGTTGAGGTCACGGACGAGGACCCCCAGGACCGCGAGGGCGACGAGGCCGAGCGAGACGATCAGCCACGTACGGGACCGTCCGACGAAGTCGATGCGAGGCTGGATCATGCCGCACCCCCGGTGCTCGGCTCGGCCCCCGAGGGCGGACCCGCCTCCCGCACGGAGTCCCGCGTCAGCCACTTCGCGCCGGCCATGAGGCCGACCACCGACCGGCTGTACGCCCACAGGATGATGATGTCGAGGATGGTGGCCAGTCCCAGCGTGAACGCGAACCCCCGCACGGGTCCGACGGCCAGGAAGTACAGGATCAGTGCCGCGGCCAGGGTCACGGTGTTGCCGGCCAGGTTGGTGCGGAACGCCGACTCGAACGCCTTCCGCGATGCGGTGCGCATGGTCTTGCCCAGCGCGATCTCGTCACGGATCCGTTCGAAGAAGATGATCGACGAGTCGGCCGTGATGCCGATCGCGACGATGATGCCGGCGACCCCGGCCAGCGTGAGCGCGAACCCGGCCAGCCCCATCAGGGTGATCGTCCCGATGACGAGGACGCCGAAGATGCCCAGGCCGCCCAGGGCCACCAGCCCCAGCTTCCGGTAGAAGGCCAGCAGGTAGATCCCGACGAGCACGAGCCCGACGAGGCCGGCGAGCAGCCCGTTGCGCAGCGAGGCCGCGCCCAGCGTCGGGGACACCGTGTCGAAGGTCGCCTCGGTCAGCGTCAGCGGGAGCGCGCCGACGCTGAGGACGAGCGCGAGGTTCTGCGCCTCCTCCTGTGCCTGCTCGGGATCCTGTTCGCCGACGGTGATGGTGGCCGAGCCGCCCGCGATCCCCTGGCCGCAGGCCACGTTGTTGGACATGTTCGGCGCCGAGCGAACGACGTCGTCCAGCACGATGGCGAGCTGGCCGGGCTGACCGGCGTCGCGCAGGCACGCCAGCCGTGCGGTCGCCCGGCGGAACGCCTCGCCGCCGTCCTGGTCGAGGTCGAGCTGGACGACCCAGCCGCCCTGGCCGACGGTTGCCGACGCATCGTCGATGTCGTCGCCCGTCAGTGGGTCGCCGTCGCCGCCCTCGGTCGGTTCCTCCGTGGCACCCTCGGTTGGCTGCTCGAACTCCTCGGGGACCAGCGGGTCCGTGTCCGTCGGGACCTCGCCCACGACGTACTTGAGGGGTCGGGGCGCGTCGGCGGGCAGGCCGTCGTCAGCCGGCGTGTCGGTGGGTGACGGCGCCTCGGTGACCTCGTCGTCCTGCGCGGCGACGACCTCGTCGCCGCCGAGCGCGTCACCGGTCGGCTCCTCGGTGGAGGTCGGCTGCTCGGTGGAGGTCGGTTCGTCGGTGCGCAGGTCCTCGAGCCGCGGGCCCGTGGGGCCCGGGTCGACCGGCTCCGCGGGCTCGTCGTCGGGCTCGACGACCTCGCCGCAGACGTAGCGGGCGCCGTCGACCGGCTCGGATGGACGAGGCCGGTCCGGGTTCAGCACGTACTGGACCTCGCCGTCGGACCCCTCCTCCGGGATCACGCACGGTGGCGTGGCCGTGTACTCGGGCGTGCCCGGTGTGACGAAGCCCTGCACCGGGTAGAAGTTCAGCTGCGCGGTCTGGCCGATGATCTCGCGCGCTCGGTCGGCGTCGGTGATGCCCGGCAGCTGCACGAGGATCGTGTCCTCGCCCTGGCGGGCGATGTCGGGCTCGGCCACCCCCAGGCTGTCGACGCGCTGGCGGATCAGCTGGACGGCCAGGTCCAGGGCCGCGTCCATGTCCTCGGGCTGCGTGGCGGCCTCGGGATCGGGCCGCAGCGCGGCCGAGATGCCGCCCTGCAGGTCCAGCCCCAACTGCGGCCGTGCGCCGGCGATCAGGAAGCCCGCGGCGACCGCGACGACCAGCAGGATGCTGGTCAGCGACACGATGAGGCTGGTGCGTTTCACGTCGTACGTCCTTCAGGGTCAGTCCGGGCCCGCGGTCGAGGGCGTCACCCCAGGGGGATCCCGTTGGCCGTGATCAGGAACTCGCACCCCAGGGTGCGGGCGGCACGCCGGCACATGATCATGCGGTCGAGGAAGATCTCGAAGTACTCGATCACCGTCGACCGCTCGGTGTCGAGCTGGAGCTCCAGCGTGATCGTCGCCGCCTCGGCGTCCACGCGCAGGAACGAGTGCGTCACGGCGTCGTTGACGCGGTCGTGGATGTCGATGCTGGTGTCGGCCTCCTGGCGGACCCGGCTGCGGTGCACGTCGGCCTTGTCGGCGAGGATGACGGCCGCGCCGACCGGGCCGATGGCCGAGCCGTACTGCTCCTCGTGGTTGCCGACGGCCGACAGCACCAGCCCGATGCGGTACGGGTCGACCTCGAGCCGCCGCAGGGCGTCGTAGGCGATCCACGCGCTGGACAGCCCGTGGTTGAGGCGGCTGACGACGTTGCCCACGTCGTGCAGGTAGCCGCCCAGCGCTGCCAGCTCGCACAGGTCCTCGTCGGCGCCGAGGTGGTGCAGGACGTTGTAGGCGATGCGCCCGACGAGGTTGGCGTGGCGGAAGCCGTGCTCGGTGAACCCGAGCTGGCCGAGGAACTGGTCGGACAGCTTGAGGAAGGCCGAGACCACGCCGTCCTGCTGCAGGCGCGACAGCACGTCGACCTCGGCGCCGGTGCGGCGCACGGCGTCGAGCGCCAGCTTCTCGCCCTCGGCCACGGCGGCCTCCGCGTCGACACCGCGCAGCACGGCGGCCTCCGGCGACTCCCGCAGGATGGTCGCCGGGTCCGTCAGCGCGCTGGGCGCGAGCGGTTCGTCATTCGCCACGTCAGGCGGACTCCGCCCCGTCGGCGGTCTGGTCGACCTCGGCGTGGTCGGTCAGGATCTCGGCGACCGCCGAGCGCTTGAAGCGGAGCACGGTGTCGTTGCCGGCCTCGTCCTCGTCGACGACGAGGTCGACGGTCTCGTCCCCGATCGCGTCGACCCGGCCGTGCAGGCCCCCGATCGTGATGACATCGTCACCGACCGACAGGGCCTGTTGCATCTCCTTGACGGCCTGCTGGCGCTTGCGCTGCGGCCGGATCATGAAGAACCAGATGAACGCGCCGATCAGCAGCAGCGGGAGGAACGTGCCGAGGGTGCTGGCGGCGCCGCCGGATTCCTGGGCGAGGAGTACGAGCATGGGTCGGGATCCATCGGTGGAGGCATGAGTGCGAGCCCGTCGGGTCCCCGGCGGGCGTTCCGGCGAGGCTACCGCTCGAACAGCGTCGGTGGGCTACCGGGGGCGTTGGTGGCGTCGAGGCCCAGGTGGTGCCACGCCGAGGCGGTCGCCACCCGCCCACGCGGCGTGCGCTGGATCATCCCCAGCTGGATGAGGAACGGCTCGACGGCGTCCTCGACCGTGTCGGCCTCCTCGCCCACGGCGGTCGCCAGCGTGGCCAGTCCCACCGGTCCCCCGGCAAAGCGGTGCACGAGCGCCTCGAGCACCCGCCGGTCGAGCCGGTCGAGGCCGATGTCGTCGACGTCGAAGACCTCCAGCGCGTACCGGGCGACGGCCTCGTCGACCTTGCCGTCGCCCTCGACCTCGGCGTAGTCGCGGACACGCCGCAGCAGCCGGTTCGCGATCCGTGGCGTCCCCCGCGCACGGCGCGCGATCTCGGCGGCGCCGTCGACGTCGACGGGCACGTCGAGCAACCGGGCCGACCGCGTCACGATCGACTGCAGGTCGTCGCGGTCGTAGTAGTCGAGGTGGGCCGCGAAGCCGAAGCGGTCGCGCAGCGGCGACGCGATCAGCCCGGTCCGGGTGGTCGCACCCACCAGCGTGAAGCGCGGCAGGTCCAGCCGGATCGACCGGGCGGCCGGGCCCTTGCCCACGACGATGTCGAGCTGGAAGTCCTCCATCGCCGGGTAGAGCACCTCCTCGACCGTGCGGGGCAGGCGGTGCACCTCGTCGACGAACAGCACGTCGCCGGGTTCGAGGTTGGTCAGGATCGCCGCGAGGTCGCCCGGCCGCTCCAGCGCCGGCCCCGAGGTCGCCCGGAACAGCGCACCGACCTCGGCCGCGATGATCGCGGCGAGCGAGGTCTTGCCGAGCCCGGGCGGTCCCGACAGCAGGACGTGGTCGACCGGCTGCTCGCGCTGGATAGCGCCGCGGATCACCAGCTCGAGCTGGCGACGGACCCGCGGCTGGCCGACGAAGTCCGCCAGGCGGCGGGGCCGCAGCGATGCCTCGACGTGGTCCTCGCCGGGCAGGCGGGACGTGTCGAGCACGTCGTCGGGGAGGTCGTCGGGCTGGGCGTCCACTAGCGGCCCCCGGCCGCGGCACCGAGCGACCGCAGCGCCGCGCGCAGCAGCTGCTGGGTGTCGGCACCGTCGGCGTCGACCGACGCCAGCGCCGCCTGGACCTCGCCGGCGGAGTAGCCGAGCGCGACGAGCGCCTCGCGCGCCTCGGCCAGCGGCGTCGCCGCCCCGTCGACGGCCGCGACCTCGTCGGGGACGACGTCGAAGCCGGCACCGACGCGGTCGCGCAGCTCGAGCACGAGGCGGTCGGCCGACTTGCGGCCGATCCCGGGGATCGCCGTCAGCGTGGCGGTGTCGGCGGTGGCCAGGGCGGTGCGGATGACGTCCGTCCGATGCGTGCGCAGGGCGGCCAGCGCCAGCTTCGGCCCAACGCCTGACGACGTCAGCAGGAGGTCGAACAACTCCTGCGACGCCCGGTCCGGGAAGCCGTACAGGGTCATGGAGTCCTCGCGGACCTGCAGCGAGGTGTGCAGCTCGACGACCTCGCCCCGTGGCGGGATCCCGTCGAGCCCCGCGACGTGCACGAGGTAGCCGACCCCGCCGACGTCGACGACGACGGCGTCGGCGGTGCGGTGGACCACCGGTCCGCGCAGGTGGGCGATCATTGGAGCCCCCGCCCGGTGCCCCCGGAGACCGACAGGCCGCGGTCGCGGACGAGCTGCTCCCACGACCCGGAGTCCCCGCCCGTGCGCGCCGCAGGCCGCGGGGCACGGGCCCGGACGAGCGTCGCCAGGGCGAGGGCCAGTGCGTCCGCCGCGTCGGCGGGCCGCGGCACGGCGTCGAGCCCCAGCTGGGCCGTGATCATGCGGCCGACGCCGTCCTTGTCCGCCGCCCCGTCACCGGCGACGGTCGCCTTGACGTCGGTCGGGGTCAGCTGGACGACGTCGAGGCCCGCCTGCGCCGCGGCCAGCATCACCACGCCGGCCGCGTGGCCGGTCGCCATGGCGGTCCGGGCGTTGCGTGAGAACAGCACCCGCTCGACCGCCACGAGGGTCGGCCGGTGCTGGGCGATCGTGTCCGCCACGGCCCGGTGCAGCCGCGCCAGCCGCTGCTCCAGGGGCTGGTCCGGCGAGGTGCGGACACAGTCGTGGGCCACGTGCCGGGGCTGGCCGGGCGGGCCCGCCACGACGCCGAGCCCGCAGCGGGTCAGGCCGGGGTCGACGCCGAGGACGACGACCGGGTCGGCGGATCGGGCCACGCGGGCTCCTTCCCGGTCACGACAGGCTCGAACGTGTGTTCACGATAGTGCAGGACGCCCCGTCGACGCGAGCACCCGCCCCCGCGTCAGGCGTCCTCCAGTGCCTCGTCCATCACCGCGTCCGGGATGTCGTAGTTCGCGTAGACCTCCTGGACGTCGTCGCTGTCCTCGAGGAAGTCGATCAGGCGCAGCACCTTCTTCGCGTCGCCGACGTCCTCGAC
>CAZDIF010000024.1:0-13774 GCA_964505365.1 uncultured Actinomycetota bacterium | reverse complement strand
CTCACGTGTGCACCTTCATGAAGCGCTCGTTGAGCTCGCCCTCGTAGTAGAAGATGGCCTTGCCGATGTTGTCCTCGGTCCAGGTGATCGTCGGGAAGTCCGGGTCCGGGCGGTACCCCCCGGTGAAGACCTCGTTGCGCGTGCCCATCGGGTCGAAGAAGTAGATCGTCGTGCCACGGGTGATGCCGTGCCGGGTGGGGCCGACGTCGATCTGGATGGCGTTGTGGGCCAGCACGTCGGCGGCGTCACGCACCTGGTCCCAGCTGTCGAGCCAGTAGGCGAAGTGGTGCAGCCCACCGTTCGGCCCCGACACCACGGCGAGGTCGTGCGGGCTGTGGGACCGCTCCATCCACGTGCCGATCTGGTGGCCGTCCCCGTCGAGCAGCTGTTCGGTCAGCCGGAAGCCCAGCACGTCCATGTAGAAGCGGGTGGCCTCGCCGACCTCCTCGGCGGTCACCAGCACGTGGTCCATGCGCGGGGGCGCGATCCCGGCGGTGTCGAACGGACGAGGCGAGGGGTTGCGGATGCCGAGGTCCGAGCCGACGACGTCCACCTCGTGGACCAGCTCCATCTCGTGACCGGACGGGGTCTCGAACCGAATCGACTCGCCCTGACCCACCTCCTCGCCCTTCGAGACCCGGTTCACCCGGACGCCGTGGCGCTGCACCCGGTCCTCGAGCAGGTCGAGGTCGTCGACGTGCTCGACACGGAAGGAGAACCGGTCCATGCCGACCCGTGGGTCGTAGCGCACCGCGAGGGAGTGGTGGTCCTGCTCGTCCCAGCACCGGAAGAAGCGACGGTCGTCGGTGGCGGCCGGGCCGGTGGCCTCGACCGCGTTCATGCCGATGACCTGCGTGTAGTAGGCCGACGCGAGGTCGAGGTCGGGCACCGCGATGTCGACGTGGCTCAGGCGCAGGATTCCCACGGCGTTGGATCCTCTCCCGACGGGGAAGGTGGTGGCTGTCGCCCTCCCGTGGCGACGGTGGCCACTGAACCCCACCACTTGACAGCCGTGGCAGGATGTTCCCCATCGCGGAACACGGAGGGCCTCATGACGGCATCCGGCCACGCGGGGGCGGACGATCCCCGGGAGGGCCCCCGCCGCCTGCGGGAGGCGCTGGCCGCCTACGTACGCACCCTGCACCAGGGCTGGATCGACCGTGTCCGCGGGGCCGGGGTGGACGTCGACGACCTGCCGCTCGGCGGCGAGCCGTTCACGGTCGCGATCGTTGCCGCCCGGCGACTGCACCTCATCGCGACCCGGGACCCGCTGCCGCCGGTCGCCGCCCACGAGCAGGTCGTCGACGACGAACTCGACGGCGTCACCTGGCACGTGCGGTTCCTCGACCCGACCGTGGTCCCGGAACTCGCCGAGCTCGACGAGGAGGCCCACCCGGCCGACCTGCTCGGGGTGTCCACCACGCTGTACCACCTCGAGGTCAGCCTCGACGGTGCCCTGTCCCCCCACCAGGCCACCCATGCGGGCCACGGCCTCGCGGCCTCGCACCTCGAGGGCCGCCCATGACGGAGTCCCGCCGCACGCTGTCGTCGGTCCACAACGCGGTCCGGGTCCTCAAGCAGTTCTCGTCCAGCCAGCGCGACCTCGGCGTCACCGAGCTCGCCACCCGGCTGGGCCTCGGCAAGTCGACCGTGCACCGCCTCCTGGCGACCCTGTGCGAGGAACGGTTCATCGAGCAGGACCCCGAGACCGGGCGGTACCGGCTGGGGATCGCCAGCTTCGAGCTGGGCGCTGCCGCGTCCTCGCCGACCGACCTCCACCAGGCGGTGCTGATGCCGATGAGCGTGCTGCGGGTCAAGACCGGCGAGACCGTGCAGGTCTCGGTCCTCGACGGGCGCCAGGTCGTGTACGTCGAGCGGCTGGAGAGCCCCAACACGCTGCGGCTGTTCCTCGAGGTCGGCACCCGCAACCACGCCCACTGCACCGGCAGTGGCAAGTGCCTGCTCGCCTACCTCGACGACCGGCAGCTCGACCAGCTCCTCGCCGGCTGGCAGCTGCCCGAGATCACGCCGCACACCATCACCGACCCGTTCCGGCTGCGCGAGGCGCTGCGGGAGATCCGGGCCCAGGGCTACGCCCAGAACCTGCACGAGTCCGAGGTGGGTGTCGTGTCCGTGGCCGCGCCGATCCGTGACGCCAGCAAGCAGGTCGTCGCCGCCCTCAGCGTCGCCGGGCCGGCCCCGCGCATGGAGCCCGTGATGAGCCAGATCACCCAGTCGGTGGTGGAGGCGGCAGCGGTTGCCTCCCGTCGGGTCGCCTGACCCGCCTGCGTTCCCTCATGCGGAACAGTGGGTCGGGCGTCGACGTGCCCTCGTTAGCGTCGCCGCCATGCCGACCACGACTGCCGCCGAGCGCGCCGACGCCCTGTTCACCGCGCGTCGCGATCGTGCCCCGATCGCCCCGCTGTCGGAGGACGACCCGTCGCTGACGGCAGCCGACGCGTACGAGATCCAGGGCCATCTCGTCCGGCGCATCCTCGACGAGGACGGGGGCCGCGTGGTCGGCCACAAGATCGGGTTGAGCTCGAAGCCGATGCAGGAGCTGCTCGGCGTCGACCAGCCCGACTACGGCCCGGTGCTGTCGACGATGGTGTTCGACGATGGCCACGTCATCGAGCTGGACCAGTTCTGCCAGCCGAAGATCGAGGCCGAGATTGCGCTGGTGCTGGACGAGCCGCTGCAGGGCCCGGGGGTGACGACGCTGCAGGCCGCCCGCGCGGTCGGCGGCGCGGTGGCTGCGCTGGAGCTGGTGGACAGCCGGATCGCCGACTGGAAGATCCAGCTGGTCGACACGATCGCCGACCTGGCCAGCTCGGCCGCTGCCGTGCTGGGGTCGCGGGTGGTGCCGCTGGACGGGACGTGGGAGCCGCGCTTCACGGGGATGGTGATCCGCCGGAACGGCCAGGTGGTCGACACCGGTGCCGGCGCGGCGGCACTGGGTGACCCCCTGACGACCGTGGCCTGGCTGGCGAACACGCTGGGGCCCCACGGGGTGACGCTCGAGCCGGGGCACGTGATCATGACCGGGTCGCTGCACCGGGCCTTCGAGCTGTCCCCCGGCGACCGGGTCCGTGCCGACTTCGACCGGCTCGGCTCGGTCACCTGCCGCTTCACCTGAGAGGAGCCGTCGATGCCCACCCCCTGTGCGATCGTGGGGTCCGGCAACATCGGTACGGACCTGCTGATCAAGATGCTTCGTAGCGACGAGCTGGAGCCGCACAGCCTGGTGGGGGTGGATCCGGAGTCGGAGGGGTTGGCCAGGGCCCGGGAGCTGGGGGTGGAGGCCACGTCCGAGGGGGTGGACTGGCTGGTGGAGCGGGCCGACGAGGTGGGGCTGGTGTTCGAGGCGACCTCGGCGTGGGTGCACCGCCAGAATGCCCCGCGCTACGAGCAGGCGGGGCTGCGGTGTGTGGACCTGACCCCGGCCAAGCTGGGGCCGCTGGTGGTCCCGCCGGTGAACCTGGAGGCGCACCTGGACACGGCGTCGAACGTGAACCTGATCACGTGTGGTGGGCAGGCCACCGTGCCGATGGTGCATGCGGTGGCGCGGGTGTGTGAGGTGCCGTACGCGGAGATCGTGTCGACGGTGGCGAGCCTGTCGGCGGGGCCGGGCACGCGGCAGAACATCGACGAGTTCACCAAGGTGACCTCGTCGGCGCTGGTCGAGGTCGGCGGGGCGGCGCACGGCAAGGCGATCATGGTGCTCAACCCGGCCGATCCGCCGATCCTGATGCGCAACACGGTGTTCTGTGCGCTGCCGGACGGCTACGACGAGGACGCCATCCGTGGCTCGATCCTGGACATGGCTGCGGAGGTGTCGGCGTACGTGCCCGGCTACCGGCTGAAGGCCGAGCCGGTGTTCGAGGCGGATGTGTTCGGCACGCCGGGTGGGGTGGTGCCGGCCCGGGTGGTGGTGCTGATCGAGGTCGAGGGCGCCGGGGACTGGCTCCCGACCTACGCGGGCAACCTCGACATCATGACCGCCTCGGCGATCCGGGTGGGCGAGGCCATGGCCACCGCCGACCGGAAGGTGCCGGCATGACGGCCCCCGGCTTCAGGTTGACGGATTCGACCCTGCGGGACGGCTCGCATGCGGTGGCGCACCAGTTCACCGCCCAGCAGGTCACCGACGTGGTGTCGCGGCTGGACGCGGCCGGGGTGCCGGTGATCGAGGTCTCGCACGGCGATGGGCTGGGCGGGTCGTCGTTCAACTACGGGTTCTCCCACACCGACGAGATGGACCTGCTGGAGGCGGCCGTGGCCGCACGGAGCAGGTCGAAGCTGGCGGTGCTGATGCTGCCGGGCATCGGGATCCGCGAGGACCTGCGCCGGGCCCGGGAGTTGGGGGTGGACATCGCCCGGATCGCCACGCACTGCACCGAGGCCGACATCTCCACCCAGCACCTGCAGCTCGCGTCCGAGCTGGGGATGGAGACGGTCGGGTTCCTGATGATGGCCCACATGATCTCGCCGGAGGACCTGCTCGAGCAGGCCAGGAAGATGGAGTCGTACGGAGCCGACTGCGTGTACGTGGTCGACTCGGCCGGGGCGATGACCATCGACGACGCCCGCAAGCGGGTGGCGCTGCTCACGGCCAACCTGGACTGCCAGGTCGGCATCCACGCCCACAACAACCTGTCGCTGGCGGTGGCCAACTCCATGGCCGCGCTCGAGGAAGGTGTGGACCAGATCGACGGGTGCACCACCGGGCTGGGCGCCGGGGCCGGCAACTGCCCCACCGAGGTGCTGGTCGCCGCCATGAAGCGCTCCGGCGTGGACATCGGCGTGGACCCCATGGCGCTCGTGGACGTGGCCGAGGAGGTCGTCCGCCCGATCCGCCCCGAACAGGGCATCATCGACCGTGACGGGC
Source organism: uncultured Actinomycetota bacterium (assembly GCA_964505365.1). Lineage (GTDB taxonomy): Bacteria > Actinomycetota > Nitriliruptoria > Nitriliruptorales > Nitriliruptoraceae > CAWCLK01. Next base: position 8,886 of record CAZDIF010000024.1, on the reverse strand, counting down.
TGGTGCTCGGCTACGCCGGCGTGTACGGGTCGTTCCTGCTGCACGCCAAACGCGCCGCCCAACGCTACGGCGTCGAGGCCAAGGACATCCTGCTCGAGCTCGGCCGCCGCGGGGTGGTCGGCGGGCAGGAGGACATGATCATCGACGTCGCCGTCGAGCTCGAACGTCGCGCCGCCACCGCCCAGGCAGCCCGCTGATGGACACCACACGCCTTGCCGAACAGCTCGCCCAGGCCGTGCGCACCCGCACCGCCATCGCGCCGCTGACCGACGAGGTCGACCTGTCCATCGACCAGGCCTACGAGGTCCAGGAGGCCACGCTCGACCTGCTCGACCCAGGCTGGGAGCGCACCGCCGCCAAGCTCGGGCTGACCTCACGGGCCAAGCAGGCCCAGATGAACGTCGACGAGGCCCTGTACGGCTGGTACGTCCGCGGGGCGGCGCTCGACATCGGCGAGCCGCTGGACACCACCGACTGGATCCAGCCGCGGGTCGAGCCCGAGATCGCCTTCCGCCTCGGCACCGACCTCGACGGCCCGGCGGTGACCACCGCCCAGGTGCTGGCAGCCACCGAGGCCGTGATGCCGGCGCTGGACGTGTTGGACTCGCGGTTCGCCGGCTACCGCTTCACCCTGCCCGACGTCGTCGCCGACGACGCCTCCGCCGCCCGGTACCTGCTGGGCGCCCCGGTCGAGCCCACCGGGATCGACCTCGCCACGGTCGGGTGCGTGTTCGAACACAACGACCAGCTGGTGGCCACGGCCGCCGGTGCCGCGGTCCTCGACCACCCCGCCGGGGCGGTCGCCTGGTTCGTGCGCAAGCTGGCCGAGCGCGGCCAACACCTGGCCGCCGGGTCGGTCGTGCTGGCCGGGGCCCTCACCGCAGCCGTGCCACTGGCCCCCGGCGACGTCGCCCGGGTCACCATCGACCGCATCGGGACGCTGGAGCTGCCGTGCCGGACCTAGCGCTGCTCGCCAAGGAGCTGCACGCGGCCCGGCTGGACCGCCAGGCGGTGTCGCCGCTGTCCGAGCGGGTCGACGACCTCGACCGTCCCATGGCGTACGAGGTCCAGCACGCCGGCCTGACACTGCGGCTGGCGGATGGGGAATCGCTGGTGGGCGGCAAGCTCGGGTTCACCTCCAGGGCGATGCAGCGGGCGATGGACGTCCACTCGCCCAACAGCGGGTGGCTGACCGACGCGATGCTCGTCCACGACGGGGTGGTGCCCCTCGACCAGCTCATCCACCCCAAGGTGGAGCCCGAGGTGGCGTTCCTGCTGGCCGACGACCTCGTCCCGCCGGTGACGGCCGCGGACGTCCTGGCCGCGACGGCATCGGTGCTGCCGTGCCTCGAGGTGGTGGACTCACGGTTCATCGACTTCCGGTTCGGCCCGCTGGACAACATCGCCGACAACTCGTCGGCGGGCGCGGTGCTGCTGGGCGACCCGGTGCCGGTGGACGGCATCGACCTGTCGCTCGTGGGCTGTGTCGTCTGGGCCGACGGCGAGCTCGTGGGCACCGCCGCCGGCGCCGCCGCCCTGGACCACCCCGCCGCGGCCGTCGCCTGGATGGCCAACCACGCCCGCCGCCCCGGCGCCCCGGAGGACTCGCCGCCCCTGCGCACCGGCGACGTCGTGATCTCCGGCGGGCTGACCGCCCCGGTCGACCTCGGACCCGGCACCACCGTGCGATGCGTGATCGACCGCCTCGGGTCCGTCGAGGCCCGCGCCGCCTGAAGGAGGACCACATGCCCATCGTGCAGGTCACCATGGTCGAGGGACGCAGCGAGGAGCAGATCGCCGCGATGATCCGCGGGGTCTCGCGGGCGATCGCCGACAGCCTCGACGCCCCCATCGAGGCCGTGCGCGTCATCGTGAACGAAATGGCCGAGCACCAGTACGGCGTCGGCGGCCAGCCCTGGCCCGAGGTCCGCGCTGCCCGGGCGGCCGCGACCGAGGAGGGAGCATCATGAGGGACGTGAAGCTGTTCATCGACGGCGCGTTCGTCGACGCGGCGGACGGCGCCACCTTCGAGTCGATCTCGCCGATCGACAACGTGGCCATCGCACGGGTCGCCGAGGCCTCGGCCGAGGACGTCGACCGTGCCGTTCGGGCGGCGCGTCGGGCCTTCGACGGCTGGGCGCGGATGGACCCCGCGGAGCGCAAGCGGATCCTGTACCGGGTCGCCGAGGGCATCGAGGACCGCCTCGACGAGCTCGCCGAGTGGGAGACCCGCGACATGGGCAAGCCCGTGTCCATGGCCCGCTCGAAGGACATGCCGCGGTCGGCGCACAACTTCCGGTTCTTCGCCGACTTCGCCGAACACGCCGACACCCGCGCCTGGAGCAAGCCATGGGACCAGGTGCTGACCTACGAGCTGCGCGAGCCGCTCGGCGTGGTCAGCTCGATCTCGCCGTGGAACTTCCCGCTGATGCTGCTGACCTGGAAGGTCGCCCCGGCGCTGGCGTTCGGGTGCACGGTCGTGGCCAAGCCGGCCGAGCAGTCGCCGATCACGGCGTCCATCCTCGCCGAGATCATGGCCGACGCGGGCGTGCCCGACGGGGTGTTCAACGTCGTGCAGGGCTTCGGCCCGGACGCCGCCGGCGAGGCCATGACCACCCACCCCGACGTCGACGCGGTGACCTTCACCGGCGAGTCCAACACCGGCCGGGCGATCATGCGTGCGGCGTCGGACACGATGAAGAAGCTGTCGTTCGAGATGGGCGGCAAGTCCGCCAACATCGTGATGGCCGACGCCGACCTCGACGCTGCCGTCGAGGGGGCGCTCAAGGGCGTGTTCGTCAACCAGGGCGAGGTGTGCCTGGCCGGCACTCGCCTGCTGGTCCAGCGCCCCGTCTACGACGAGTTCCTGGACCGGTTCGTCGAGGGCGCGAAGCAGTGGATGCCCAGCAACCCGCTCGAGGAAGGCTCGAGGATGGGGCCGCTGGTCACGGCCGAGCACCTCGACCGCGTGATGGACTACGTCGAGCTGGCCCAGGAGGAGGGCGCCAAGCTCCTGACCGGGGGCCACCGCCTGACGGACGGCGACCTCGGCAAGGGCAACTACATGGAACCCACGATCTTCACCGACGTGGACAACGCCATGCGCTGCGCCCGCGAGGAGATCTTCGGCCCCGTGCAGGTCGTGATGCCGTTCGACACCGAGCAGGAGGCGATCGACATCGCGAATGACTCGCCGTTCGGGCTGGCCGGCATGGTGTGGACGCAGTCGCTGGACACCGCCCACCGCGTCGCCCGCGAGGTGCGGACCGGCACGATGTGGGTGAACTGCTTCTTCGTCCGCGACCTGCGCGCCCCCTTCGGTGGCTACAAGGACTCGGGGCTCGGCCGCGAGGGCGGCGAGTACAGCCACGAGTTCTTCACCGAGGCCAAGGCCGTCGTCCTCAAGACGTCGTGACCGGCCAGCAGACGGGGAGCGGGCCCGTGGTCGTGTGCCGGGTCGAGGAGGTCCCGGCCGACGGGTGCCTCGCCGTGGCCGACGACCGGGTGCTGCTCACCCGTGTCGACGACCGGGTGGTCGCGTGGGAGAACCGGTGCCTGCACCGCGACTCGCCGCTCCACGAGGGCGTGGTCCGCGACGGCGTGCTGACCTGCCCCGCGCACTTCTGGCGCTACGACCTCGTGAGCGGCCGCAACGTGGCGTCGGGTGCACCGCTGGCCGCCGTCCCCGTCGAGGTCACCACCGACGGCCACGTCCGGGTGTGGCCACCGGTACGACCGCGGGCCTCGATGCGTGAGATGCTGCTCGCCCACGCCCGGACCTGGACCCGTGACCCGTCTCCCGAGGAACACCGATGACATCCTCCGCGGCATCCCCCGAGGCCGGCAACGCCCGCCCCGCCCTCGTGTGGGACATGGGCGGCATCCTGTACCGGTACTTCACCGAGGTGCTGCTGCTGATGGCGCCCGACCGGGGCTGGGACCTCGCGGCGGTCCCGCTGGGGCCCACCAGCACCGTTCCGGACCCTGCCTACGGCCGGATGCTGCGTGGCGAGATCGACGAGCACGACTTCCTCGACGAGGTCCGGACCCGGCTGCAGGCGGTCGGGATCGCCGTGGACCCGGTGGCGGCGATCGACTGGGCCGGGCACGAACGTCCCGAGGTCTGGGAGGTGATCGAAGCGGCGCACGTCGCCGGCCACCCGCAGGCCGTGCTGTCCAACGACGCGACCCGGTGGCTCGGTGACCGGTGGTGGGAGACCTGGCCACCGGCAGCGTGGTTCGACGTGATGGTCGACGTCGCAACACTGGAGGAACGCAAGCCCGCGGCCGGCCCGTACCTCGCCGCGGCCGAGCGTCTCGGGGTTCCCCCCGAGGACTGCCTGTTCATCGACGACATGCCGGTCAACTGCGACGGCGCCGAGGCGGTCGGCATGCTCAGCCACTGGATGGACGTCCGCGACCCGCGGGGGTCGATGGAGCGGCTGGCCAAGCGCCTCGACCTCACCCGCTGACCCGGCGCTGGGTGATCCGCCACGGGTTGTCGTCGCGGAGTGCCGGTGGCAGCAGGTGGTCCGGCACGCCCTGGTGCGCCACGGGCCGCAGGAATCGATCGATGGCCGCCGATCCGACCGAGGTGTGCCGGGCGTCGGTGGACGCCGGGAACGGACCACCGTGGTGCATGCCGTGGGCCACGGCCACCCCGGTGGGCCAGCCGTCGTGCACCAGCCGGCCGACCCGACCGCGCAGGACGCGGTGGACCTCCGGCGCGAGCGCGTCGTCCTCGGCACCGGCGTGGACCGACCCCGTGAGGCTGCCCGGCAGCACGGCGAGGGCACGGTGCAGGTCGTCCGCGTCGGTGTACTGCACGACGACGGCGGTGGGACCGAAGCACTCCTCGCGCAGGCCGTCGTGGGCGAGCCAGGCATCGACGTCGGTGGCCAGCATCGTCGGGGCGCCGGCGAACGCGTCGTCGTCGACCGGCCCGGCATGCACGACCTCGACCCCGTCGATGGCCTGCCAGTCCTCGGTGCGCCGGCGCCAGGCATCCCGGATCCCGGGGCTGAGCAGCGGCGCGGGCGGGTGGTCGGCGAGCCGCCGGGCGAGCCCGTCGCGAACGGTGGCGCCGTGGTCGGCCGGCACGAACAGCAGGCCCGGCTTCGTGCAGAACTGGCCGGTGCCGAGCGTGGCCGACCCGACGAACCCGTCCAGGACGTCGTCCGGGCGAGTCGTCATGGCGTCGGGCGTGACGACGACGGGGTTCACCGAGCCCATCTCGGCGTGGACGGGGATCGGGTCGTCGCGGTCGCGGGCCAGCGCCTCGATCGCCCGGCCCCCGGCCAGGGATCCCGTGAAGGCGACGGCCCGGATCGCGGGGTGGCGCACCAGCCGGCTGCCCGCCTCGAGGCCGTGCACGATCCCGAACATCCCCGCCGGGGCGTCGGCGGCGGCGATGCCGTCGCGGACGGCGTCGGCGACGAGCTCGCTGGTGCCCGGGTGCAGGGGATGGGCCTTGACCACGACGGGGTTGCCGCCCGCCAGGGCGGAGGCCGTGTCGCCCCCGGCGACGCTGAAGGCCAACGGGAAGTTCGAGGCGGCGAACACCGCGACCGGACCGAGCGGGACCCGCACCCGTCGCAGGTCGTGGTCCGGATCGATCACGACGTCGAGGTGCTCGCCGGTGCGCACGTGCGCGGCGAGGAACCGCAGCTGGCCGGTGGTGCGGGCGAGCTCGCCTTCCAGTCGGGTCGTGCCGAGGGCGGTCTCGGCGTCGGCGCGGGCGACCACCTGGTCGCCGGTGGCGTCGATGGCGTCGGCGATCTCCTCGAGCATCCCCGCCAGCACGTCCGGGGGCTGGTCGGCAGCCCAGGTGGCGGCCTCACGGGCCGCGGCCGCGAGGTCGTCGACACGCCCGGGGTCCGTGGCCTCCACCGCGTCGAGTGCCTCGCCCGTGCGGGGGTCGTGGGCGGCGATCAGTGTGGTGTCAGTGGCCATGTGAGCTCCAGTGCCGTGCGTGCGTGGGCCACGGCCTCGCCGGGGCGGGTCACGTCCACCTCGATCACGCCCATCCCGGCGGCGCGGGCACCGGCGGCGTTGGCGGGCTGGTCATCGAGGAACAGCAGTTCCTCGGCCGGCAGCCCCATGGCGTCGATGCCGAGGCGGAACGCCTGCGGGTCCGGCTTGAGCACGCCGTGCCGGGACACGTCAACGAGGACGTCGGCGCGCGCGAACACCCCCATGCGCTCCACCCATGCGGTGCCGTGGAAGTCGTACAGGTCGTTGGTCAGCAGCCCCAGCGGGATCCCCGCGTCCACGACGTCATCGATGAGCTCCGCCACCTCGGGCCGGACGACCTCGTCCGGTGGGGCCTCGTACAGGACGTCCATGAAGGACCGGATGTCGGCCGGCACGTCGAGGACGGGCGCAGCACGGTCCGCCCGTTGCTGCCAGTAGGCGCGCTCGGCCAGGGTGCCGTCGCGGACCCGGTCGAACTCGTGGTCGCCGTCGGGGTCGAACGGGCCACGGGGTCCGAGGGTGCCGGGATCGAGTCCGCGCCGGCGCTCGGCGACGTCGAGCAGCTCGAACGGCGTGCGGATGACCACGCCACCGACGTCGAGTACCAGCGCACGCACCACGGCGACCTCGTCGGGGACGGGTGCACGAGCATGCCACGACAGGTCCCTGATCACCGCCGCCCTTCCCGCCCACCGGAACACCGCCTCCCTCGGCCCATGGGGTCGGAGGTCAGGACGTCGGGATCCGGAAGGCGACGGTCGTTGGCGGGCCCGGGTCGATCCAGGCGGTCCCACCGTGGGCGTGGACGAACTGGCGCGCGATGGCGAGGCCCAACCCGGTGCCGCCGTGCCGCGACCGGGCGGCGTCGGCGCGGCTGAACACGTCGAAGGCCTCGTCGACGAACTCGGGCGGGAAGCCGGGGCCGGCGTCCTGGACGCGGACGACCCCGAACCCGTCGGCCGTGTCGATCGACACGTCGACGGTGGACGCCTCCGGCGTGTGGCGGACGGCGTTGTCCAGCAGGTTGCGCAGCACCCGGTTCAGCGCCTGCGGGTCGCCGTCGACGAGCACCGGGCCGTTGCTCTGGAGCCGCAGCCGCACGTCCTTGCGGTTCGCCAGTGGCGTGATCGCCTCGACGACGCCGTCGGCCACCTCGGTGAGGTCGACGCGCAGCCGCTCGAGGGCCAGCTCGCCGGTCTCCAGCCGGACCAGCACGAACAGGTCCTCGACCATGTCCCGCAGCAGCTCCACGTCGGCGGCCATGGACCGCAGGTACTGGGCGGGGTCGGGGGCGACGCCGTCCTGCATCGCCTCGACCGCGGCCTGCAGGCTGGCGAGCGGGGTCCGCAGGTCGTGGCCGATCGCGGTCAGCAGCCGTTGGCGTGCGGCCGCGTCGCGGTCGCGCTCCTCGTCGGCCCGGGCGAGCTGCGCGATCATCTGGTCGAGCGACCGGGCCAGCGCGCCGACCTCGTCGGACCGCTCGATCTCGGTGCGGCCGTCGAGGTCGCCGTCCGCGACCCGATGGGCGACGTCGGCGAGGTGGCGCAGGTCCCGGGTGAGCGGGGCCGTGACGCTGGTCGCGACGAGGACACCGAGACCGGCGCCGAGCAGCAGAGCGGCGAGCACCAGCCGCAGCTCGGACCCGGTGAGGAACATCGCGCTGGTGGAGGCCGCGACCACGCCGCTGGCGACGACGATGGCGGCGACGGCCACGGCGAGGACGGTCCAGTGCAGCGTCGGCAGGCGGCGGTGGACACGAACCAGCCACCAGCCGAGCAGCCCGCTGAGCACGGTCGCCCCCGCGAACACCCCGTACAGGACCGGCCGCTTGCCGCCGTCGGCGAGCATCCCGCCCTCGCTGACGACGAGCGCGAGCGCGACCAGCGCCAGCCCGGCGATGACGCCACTGCGCGGTGTGCCGGCGCTCATGGCTCGAACCGGTACCCGACGCCGCGGACGGTGACGATCCGTCGGGGGGTGGCGGGGTCGTCCTCGATCTTCTGACGGAGGTGGCCGACGTGCACGGTGACGGTCGTGGGGTCCTGCCACTCGGGCGACGAGTCCCAGACGTGCTCGAGCAGCTGGGATCGGGTGAACACCTGCCGGGGCGAGCGGGCGAGGAAGGCGAGCAGGTCGAACTCGCGGCGGGTGAGCTCCACCAGCTGGCCGTCGCGGTGCACCTCGCGGGAGGCCTCGTCGATGTGCAGGCCGTCGAACTGCCGCGTCTGCGGGTGGGCCGGGGCGGCGACCCGGCGCAGGACCGATCCGACCCGGGCCGTGAGCTCCCGCGGGGAGAACGGCTTCACGACGTAGTCGTCGGCGCCGAGCTCGAGACCCAGGACGCGGTCGGCCTCCTCGCCCCGGGCCGTCAGCAGGATGACCGGCGTCGTGGAGCCGTCGCGGATCCGCCGGAGCACGGTCAGGCCGTCCATCGACGGGAGCATGAGGTCGAGGACCACGCAGTCGAACCGGTCGCGCTCGAACAGCGCCAGGCCGGCGGCCCCGTCCTCGGCCACCGTGACGCGGTGGCCGTGGCGCTCGAGGTAGCGGATGACGACGTCACGGACCATCGGTTCGTCGTCGACGACGAGGACGTGGCCCGTCGGCGCGGGCTGGTGCGGTGCTGCGGATGGGGTCGCCACGACGTCAGACTACGGCGCGGTGCTGCCGGGGGAGCGCCTCCGGGGGCGGGCTTTCTCGAAACTTCATGATGGCATCAGGGCGGCTTTCGGGTGGTCCGGCTGACTGGTGGCTGCGGTCGAGGAACGGCCGTGTCCCGACGTGAACGGAGTCCACCATGCGTGCCACCCGAACGCTCCCCTCGCTCGCCCTCACCGGTGTCCTGGCCCTGGGCGCCGCGGCCTGCGGCGGCGACGCCGAGCCGGCCGGCGAGTCCGGCGAGGAGCAGATGAC
>CAZDIF010000023.1:0-13897 GCA_964505365.1 uncultured Actinomycetota bacterium | reverse complement strand
ACAGCGTGGCCGCCGTCGGCGGGGCGAGCCCTGTCCGGGCGTCCGGGCGTCGATGGCGGAGGGCGTGTCCAGCTCGGAGACTGGCCGCTTCTGGCGAGGAAGCCGGCCGGGACGTTCTCGTCACGCTCGACGGGGTATCCTCCGGCGGAGGGATCGTCCCTTTCTGGGGCGTTCATGGGGCACGAGTCGTCGATGGATCACAACGAGCATGGGCCACCAGTCCGGGTGGTCGTGGCCGGGGGGCGCCGCCTCGGGCGCGAGGGTGTGGCGGCGCTGCTGGCCGCCCCGGGCATCGAGGTCGTCGCATCGGCTGGGGATGTGCTCGCCACGCGGGCGGCCGTCGACCGGTTCGATGCGCACGTGGTCGTCACGCACGTCTGGCTCGAGTGTCCTGGTCGGGGTGCGGACCTGGCGGTCTGCCTGCGCGAGGCGCATCCCGAGGTTGGTGTGGTGCTGCTCATCGGCGACGGCGACGCCGGTGAGGTGCGCCGGGTCCTGGACGACGGAACGGCCCAGCGGGCACTGCTCCTGATGGATCACCCGCGCTGTGCTGGTGACCTGGTGCAGGCGGTGCGCGAGGTCGCGGATGGTGGCTCGGTGGTGCACCCGGGCGTGGTCGATCTCATCCTGCGGGCCGAGCGAGTCAGGCCGGACGTCCTCCAGTGCCTCACCTCGCGCGAGCGGGAGGTGCTGGCGGTCATTGCCAGCGGAGCCAGCAACCGTGCCGTGGCCGAGGTCCTCGGTCTGTCCGACCGTGCCGTCGAGAAGCACATCAACCAGCTGTACACCAAACTCGGGTTGCCCACCGACGGGCGCGTCCACCGCCGTGTGGCTGCGACGCTCGTCGCTCACGGACGCCTCGACGGGGATGCTGTCCCCCGGTGGAGGGAGGGCTAACACCCTTGCTCCGTCGGCACGCCCGCACGACGCTCGGGTCGGGTCACGGGGGCGGACACGCGTTTCCGGGGCTGCGCGCAAAGGAGCGTCCATGCGAGTCGAATCGACCGTCACATCCGTGTCGTGGATCCCCTCTGAGGCGATCTCCGGCCACATGAAGCTGCCGTTCTCGCTGAAGATCGGTCACTACGACGACCCGCTCCCGGACCGCATCGACGACCTGGCCGCGTGGCGCGACGCCGACCGGTTCCGCTTCGCCAACGTCCTGTCCGCCTTCATCGAGGTCGAGGACGGCGAAGTGATCGCCTGGGGCTACACCGGCGAGCCGATGATCGGGGCCACCACGGCCAGCCTCGGCTTCGCCTCGCTGACGTTCCCGGCGGTGTCCTACCCCACCATCGAGCGAGAGCCCGAGTTCGGCGACGGGTACGTCCGCTTCGTCCAGACCGCCGGGGGACGTACCGGCGCCCCGATGCCTCGCCGGGTCGAGCGCCCGCCGTGGGTGCAGCTCTCCGCCCCGACGGCCTGGACCACGCTTGGCCTGACGCTCCGCCACGACGGCCGGGTCGAGTACGACCTCGTCGGCGCCAGCCCCTTCCCCCGCCACTGGATCTACGACGGAGCTGGTCAGCTGGCGCTGAAGACCGGCTTCGTCGACTTCAGGACCTGGGCCGCCGCCAACTTCGGCGAGAAGAGCCCGTGGGGTGACCACGACGAGGAGGCCCGCGTCACCGAGGTCGAGACGGCGCTGGAGCGGCAGCTGTCAAGGACCATCATGCGCAGCGGGGCGAAGCCGGAGATCCGCCGTGGCGCCCCGGACGAGGTCGTGGTCGAGCAGGGCAGCATCGGCGAGGAACTGTTCCTGCTGCTCGACGGCGTGCTGGCGGTCGAGGTGGACGGCGAGCCGCTGGCCGAGGTCGGCCCCGGCGCGGTGCTCGGCGAGCGCGCCATCCTCGAGGACGGCCGGCGCACCTCTACGCTGCGGGCGGTCACGCCGGTGAAGCTGGCTGTCGCGACCGCCGACCAGATCGACCGCGACGCGCTGCGTACGCTGTCGGAGGGGCATCGACGCGAGGAGGCCCGTGTGGCGACGTCCGAGACCATCGTGGTGCCGGAGGCGACCGAGGTCAGTCCCGCGTGAGGCTGTACATCTGCGGGGTCCGCGGGTCGACGCAGGCCCCCGGGGTCGAGTTCTCGCGCGTCGGCGGCCACACCTCGTGCGTGGCGCTGGCCCACGACGGAGCCACGCCGACGCTGGTCCTCGACGCCGGCTCCGGCATCCGCCGCCTGTGGGCCCTCCTCGACCACCAGCCCTTCCGGGGCAGCATCCTGCTCGGCCACCTGCACTGGGACCACACCCACGGGCTGCCGTTCTTCCGTGCCGGCGATGACCCGGACGCGCGCGTCGACGTGTTCGTGCCCACCCTGGGCGATCACGATGCCCCGCCACACCAGGAGCGGCACGCCGACGCGCTGGCTCGGCTGGCCGGCGGCATGGCCCCGCCCTACTTCCCCGTCACCCCCGACCAGCTGCGGGGCGACTGGCGGTTCCACGACCTCGAGCAGGGGGAGTTCGCGGTGGAGGGATTCCGTGTCCTGGTCCGTGAGATCCCGCACAAGGGAGGACGGACCTTCGGGCTGCGGATCGAGGACGACACCGGCGTCGTGGCCTACCTCTCCGACCACCATCCGGTCTCGCTGGGGCCCGGGCCAGAGGGGTTCGGCCCGTATCACCCGGCCGCCCTCGAGCTGGCCGCCGGCGCGGACGTGCTGCTCCACGACGCCCAGTACACGGCGGCTGAGTTCCCAGGACGTGCCAGCTTCGGGCACTCGACGGTCGACTACGCCGTCGGGCTCGGCGTGGCCGCGGGTGTCGGGCAGGTGCTGCTGTACCACCACGACCCCGCCCGCACCGACGTCGAGCTCGACGCGGTCCTGGCCGACCACGTCGGGGCAGCGGTCCCCGTCGGCCTGGCGGTCGAGGGCGCAGTGGTCGAGGTCACCCAGGTCGTCGTCTGAGCGGCACTCGACATGGGAGGGGCGCCCCGCGGGGCGCCCCTCCCCGTTGCCCCAAGCCCCTGCGCTAGGTCATCTCGAACACCGCCGAGGCGGTCTGGCCGTCCGCGAAGGTGACCACGAGCTGTCGGCATGTGTTGTGCCACTTGCGCTGGGTCTTCCACACGTACTGCCACTCGTTGGTCTCCGTGTCGTATGTCAACCCGGAGACCTCGGTCGTGCCCTCGATCGTGGCCGTGGCGCCCGTGTCGACGGCGCCACACTCGAACGCGTACGAGCGGATGTCCACGATCGCCGACCTGTCACTGACGTAGCCGTTCGCGTCGGACAGTTGCCAGCGGACCGGGACCGCCGCCCCGGCCTTGACCGTCGTGCGCTGGCCCGCAGCGATCGGGGCGCTGAACCCTTCGAACGTGTAGCTCACGTGGAACGTCACCGTCTGCGTGGTGGTGTTGCCGAACGCGTCGGTCCCGACCACCTCGAGGGAGTTGAAGCTCGAGGGCTGGCTCGTGTCCACGACGCCGCCGCTCGGGACCGGCGTGCCGTTCAGGGTGGCGGTGCAGTCGCTCAGGTTCGCGTCAGCGCAGGCGTAATCGATCGACAGCGACTCGCCGACCTCGTAGAACCCCGCCACCGGGGAGGTCACGGTCACGGTCGGCGGGACCGTGTCGACCGCAGCGGCGAACAGGAAGCCCTTGTTCGTCGTGGTGGCGACGTTGCCGGCCGTGTCCACGGCTTGGACGAGGTACTCGACCTCCTCGCTGAGGACCGGGCCGGTACCCGTCCACGTGCCGGCGGTCGCGCTGGGGGCCAGCTCCACCGACTTCCACGGACCGGCCGCGTCCCGGTAAAGCACGAGCACCCGCAGCACGTCGCTCACCTCCTCGTCCAGCTCAGCGGTGAAGGTGACGGTGCTGGCGTTGGCACGACCTGCCGTTGACGCGAACGTTGGCGGAGTCACGTCTTCACTGTCCGAGTAGTAGACCGTGCCCTGCATCTGCGTGAACGTCCGCTGCGTGCCCGTCCCCACCGTGGCAGGGTCCTTGTCCGGCACGAACTGGCCGGGCATGAGCACCAGCTGGGAGCGCTCACCGAGCGGGTCGCGGTACCGGTTGACACTGGCGAACGAGGCCGGGAACGCCACGTCCGTCGCGATGGCCGGCTCGCGCGAGCTCTGGTCGACCACGGCTCGGGCGAAGGTCGCCTTCTGGACCGTCGCCTCCGTGGAGGTGAGACCGGTCAGCAGCACGCCCCGCGCCTGCGGCCCTGCGGTTGGGGTCACGTCACGGTCGGTCCGTGGCGTGATTGGGCGGCCGGAGGTCACCTGCGGCACCTCGTTCCCGACCGTGAGGAACTGCGAGCCGTCCGGCGCCGTCCGGGTCTGCGTGGCGAGGTCGGTGCTACCCAACGAGAAGGACGACGAGGTCACGCCCGTCGCCCCGGGGACCGGGACAGTGGCGGTCTCGGGGCCATCGGCGGGGCTGCCCGGCTGGTCGCTGACGTGGAACATCGGCAGGCCGTAGAACGTGGCTTCGGCCAGGACCTTCTCGTCGTAGGCCCCGTAGATCCCGAGTTGGGCGGCGTAGGCCTGCTTGGCGTAGGTCATCGCCTGCCCGACGGTCATGGTGCCGTCCAGCCGGTTCGCGAACTCGGCCATCAGCTTCTCCGACAGGGCCACCGCCGCCGTGTCGCCGTACCCGAAGCCGGTGTTGGCGACGTAGGCACCAGCACCCTGCTGGGCCAGCGTCTGGGCCCAGTCGGCGTCCTCGATGCCCTGCACGTACACGTCGGGGACGTTGAGGCCGCTGTGGCAGCCCATGCTGAACAGCAGTCGCTGGTCGAGCGCCGGCGGGGCGGTCGTCGGGTCCGCGTCCGGGTCGACGACGTCCGCGGTCGTGAACAGGTCCGACTCGTCGTGGGTGGCGTTGCCCTCGCCTGGCAGCGACCGGTAGTGGTCGAAGTGGGCGTTGACGGCGCCCACGTACGGGATGTCCGCGAGCAGCAGGTTGTCCACGAGGTTCTGCCGCGTCCACGTCTCGCTGATGAGGGTGCGGTCGACCGGCGTGTTGGACGGCAGCGCGTCAACCAGCGCGTCGGCGACGGCGTGGGCTCCGTCGGCCAGGAAGTCGTACCCGGTGACCAGCGCGTCCTGGGAAACGGTGCTCGTGGCCGTCGAGGGGTCCAGGGACCCGTCCCAGGTCATGAACCGGTCGATCGCGTCGACGATCTCGTCCGGGGTCTCCACCAGCCGTCCGAGGGCAGCATCCGGCACGTAGAGCAGCCGGTTCAGCCACGGGATCGGGTCGCGGTCGCCGTACGGGTCGTCCGACAGCAGGTGCTCGGTCGCGAACGCCCCGGCCAGCGGGTTGTCGAGACCGACGTCCTGCAGGTAGTCGCGCTCGTTGCTCAGGCGCGTCAGGTCGGGGATGCGCGCCTGCGGCAGCACGTCGTCCCCGCCGACCAGCACCAGGTGCGGGATGGTCGCACCGGCGCTGGCGTGCGACGCCTCGACCAGGCCGACGATCGCGTCGACCACGTCGTTGGCCGCGTTGGGGGAGCAGGGCGCGCCGTCCCAGGCCGCGTAGGCGGCCCGGACGTCCTCGTCACCATCGACCTCGAGCACGTGGCCCACGAGGCCGAGCGCCGGGTCGTCGTCGAGCTGCTCGAGCGCCGCCACGACGCGGGCGCCCTCGCCGATCCCGTGGGTCGCGTCGATGCGGGACGGATTCACGACGTACAGGGCGTTGGTGCCGGCCGGGGCCGGGGTGGCCGTCAGCGTCGTCGGCGCGGCGACCTGGTACGGCAGCACGCGCGACTCGGGGCAGTGCAGCTCCTCCGGCGGGTCGGTGACCCGCATGCGCAGCACGTACGGCTCGGTGGAGCTCGCGCCGTTGTAGCCGCTGACCTGGATCACGTACTCGCCGGCAGGGTCCTCGTTGGCCAGCATGTCCACGGACTCGTCCGTGGCATCCCGGTTCGCCGAGATGGACTTCAGCGGGATCGATTTCAGCGGGATGTCCTGCAGCGTCTCCGGTGGGACGACCTCGCCGGGCCGCACCACGCCCTCGTCCTCGACGGCGATCGACTTCAGCGGGATCGACTTCAGCGGCGTCGAGTCGATCACCCCGGCGGACTGCACCGGCGAGTACAGGACCAGGTCCTGGTCCACGCCCGGCACGGCCAGGTCGATCGAGACCCGCTTGCCGGCCACGGCAGTTGCCGGGATCCGGTAGTAGTCGATGTCGTCCGCGTCGGCGATGTGGCCCACGACCAGCGTGTTGCCGTCACCCAGCTCAGGAGCGGTCGCCGGGTCGTCGTCGGAACGGCTGCGTTCCCCGACCAGGTACGGCGTGGCGGCCACGGTCTCGGAGGCGGCCGGCTCGCCACCCACGGGCCCGACGGTGACGGTGGCGCTGGCCTGTTCCTCCACCAGGCGCACACCTGGGCGGTAGGCGAAGCTCAGGTCGATCGTGGTGTCGTCGAGGTTGCCCACCGTCCAGGTGAGCACGTCCCCGTGGACCGCGGGGTCGCTGGTGTCCAGCGCGGCGAAGCCGAGTCCTCCCTCGGACGTCGTGCTCAGGGTGCTGATCTCCATCACCGTGGAGCCGGGCTCGTACGCGGCGCCGCTGGGCAGCGTCACCTTCACGACCGCCTGCTCCCCGGCGTTCGGGGCACCGTTGGTGGCGAACGAGAGCGATCCCGTGATGCGG
Source organism: uncultured Actinomycetota bacterium (assembly GCA_964505365.1). GTDB lineage: Bacteria > Actinomycetota > Nitriliruptoria > Nitriliruptorales > Nitriliruptoraceae > CAWCLK01. Next base: position 7,274 of record CAZDIF010000023.1, on the reverse strand, counting down.
TCGGCGGTGGGAGCGACGTTCTGCAGCCGCATGTCGGCGACCGGCAGTTCCTCCCACGGGTAGTCGGTGCGCAGCAGCAGACCGATCAGCACGTCCGCCAGCGTGATGGCGTCACCCTGGGTCGCGATCAGCCAGGCCTGCACGTCACCAATCGTGGCGTCCCCGGTCACGCCCATCAGGTCACCGAGCGTGTACCCCGCGAGGGTCTCGCCGAGCTGCTCGAGAGTGGCGTCGTCGCGAATGGCCGACGGGTCGAGGTTGGCCGCGTCTCCGAGCGTCTGCAGGTTCGTGTCGGTGTCCGTGCAGTCCACGCGCTGGCAGTCCACCACGTTCGCCTTGAACGGGATCGACTTCAACGGGATCGACTTCAGCGGGGACGCCTCAACGTTCGTCGCGATCGACTTCAGCGGGATCGACTTCAGCGGGATCGACTTCAACGGCGAGGAGGCGACGTCGAACACGATCGACTTCAGCGGGATCGACTTCAACGGCGTCGCCGACAGCTCGATCGACTTCAGCGGGATCGACTTCAACGGCGAGGACGACAGGTCGATCGACTTCAGCGGGATCGACTTCAGCGGGATCGACTTCAACGGCGCACCGGCGATGTCGATGTCGATCAGGGTGGTGTCGGTCCCGACGGTCGTGGTGAACCCGAGGCACGCCAGCAGGTTCTCCCAGTTGGCGGCGATGACGGTCGGGTCCGTCGGAACCGCACCGTCGACCAACGGACAGACGTGCGCGTCCGGGTCGGCGACGGACGTGTCGATCGACTTCAACGGGATCGACTTCAACGGCGTGGACCCCAGCGCGATGGAGGCCAGGCCGATGCTCTTCAGCGGCGACGACTGGATGCCCACCTGGGACAGGTCGATGCCGTCGAGCGGGTGTGGTTGCGCCTGCACGTCAGCCACCTGGGCGAGCGTGACCGTCTGCAGCGGCAGCCCCTGCAGCGGCGTGCCGACGAGCCGCGCTGCCCATCCCCCGTCCAGCTCCAGTGGCAGTTGCGACAGGGTGATGGACTTCAGTGGGATCGACTTCAGGGGGATCGACTTGAGCGGGATCGACTTCAACGGCGAGGACGACAGGTCGATCGACTTCAACGGGGTGGCCCCAATCGCGACGTTGGCGAACGGGATCGACCCGACCGGGATGTCGGCGATCGGCACACGGTCCAGGCCCGCCTCGGCGCCACCCGTCCCCGGGGATGTCGAGAGCGCCACACCGGTCAGATCCCGGGGTTCCGAGGGCACCGCGAAGGCGATGTCCACCCTGCTGCCCCCGACGTCCGAGCAGACCAGCCGGAGCGACTGCAACGGGTTGTCGAAGGCGTTCAGGTGTGCGCCGTCGATACCGACCGCGAACATGCCGACGGGGCACGACACCGAGTCGAAGGGCGTCCCGCCAGGATTCCCGTCGACGTCACCGACCTCGCCGCCGAGCGACCCCGCCCCGGTCGGGACGTCCAGCGTGTCGGCGTCACGGCAGATCACGTACAGCAGGTCCAGCAGGTCGCCGTGGCGGCCACCGAGACCCGTGACCTGGCCGGTGCCGGGGCACTGTGATGTCCCGTCCGCGACCCCCGGCGCCTCGCCGATCATCGGACCCGTCGCCACGCCGCACCGGGCGGCGGCCGTGACCACGATCCCGCGAGTCGCGTCACCGCCGATGAAGTCCGTGCGCACGTCCATGCCGGTCATGACCAGACCGTCCGGGCACAGGGACGGGCCGGTGGCCACGGAGGTCGTGCTCGGGTTGATCCAGACGGAGTGGGCCTGTGGGCCCAGCCCCGCCCCGTCGTGTGCGCGGACCACGCAGCCACCCTCGGGGCAGGTGGTGAAGGCGTCGGTGCTGTCGCTGACCGGGACGGCGACGGTGAAGGCACCCGCCGGGTCCGACACCACGCTGACGGCACCGCTGGCCGTGCAGGTGAGAGTCGCGGCCACGTCGGCGCACTGCCGGACCGACACGGTGGAGCCGGGCGAGAAGCCGGTGCCCTGCACGGACACCGTGCCGCCCGCCGGGTCCAGCCCGGTCGTGGGGGTGGCCGCCGTCAGGACGGGCGTGGCCGCGGGCGGGGTGGCCGTGCCCTCGGTGGCCACGACCACGTCCGGGGCGCCGTTGGCGTCGCCGGGCGCGAGCCCGTCGGGCGACACGAGGGCGATCACGTCGCCCGTGTCACTGATCACCGGGTCGTCGTGGTTGCCGGCATGGGGCGTGCCGCCGGCCGCGGTGACCAGCACCACCTCGCCGGTGACGCGGTCGAGCCGGTACACGTGCCGGTCGGTGCCCGCCACCACGCCGTCGAGCACGGTGGTGTCGGAGGTCGTGAAGACCAGGGTCGATCCGTCGGCCGTCACGTCCACAGTGACCACGTCCACGTACAGCTGGTCCTCGAATCCACGGACCAGCCGCTCCCAGGTGTTGCCGCCCGTCCAGGCGTAGACGTCGGCGGTGCCGTTGGTGTCCTCTGCCACCAGGGGCTCCTCGGACACGAACACGGCCCGCCCGTCGTCCAGCATCACGGGCGACCGGTTGTTCCAGGCGCCCTCGAGGGGGGCGCCAAAGGGGTCGTGGCCGATGAACGTCACGCCGGTCACCGGGAACGTGCTGCCGTTCCAGATCCAGACGTCCTCCAGCGAATTGTGCATCCCACCCAGGTCGTGGTCGCCCAGGGAGAGGAACGCGACGGTCGTGCCGTCGCTGTTCACCGAGCCGTCCCAGCTGTCCGCGTTCTGCGTGCCGTTGCTGTCCTCGTCGAGGCTCACCACCTGATGGGTGACGCTCAGGTCGGCCCCCACCGTGGTCAGCATGACGTCGGTCGCGCCGTTGCCGTCGGGGAAGCCGGCCACGAAGTCGCCTGCCTCCCGGTCGGTCGTCCAGACGACGGCCGTGCCGTCGTCGCTGATGTCGTCGGCGACGGAGGTCCCGCCGATGAGCAGGCTCGTGGTCTGGTTGACGCGCACCGTCGTGGAGGTGGCCAGGTCCCGGAGGTAGACGTCCGTCCCCCCCTCGACGAAGTCGACCGAGAACGCCACCCGGCTGCCGTCGCCGCTGACCTTCGGCCCGAAGGCCTCACCGAGGAACGACCCCCCCGAGGTCGGGATGCTCACCCGGGTGGTCGCGCCCGACGCGACCTCACGCAGGTAGACATCACGACGACCGTTCGTGTCCTCCGCCGAGAGCGCCGCCAGCGTGTCGAATGCGACGAACCGGCCGTCGGCGCTGATGGCCGGCACCGACGTGCTGTGCGTCGCGTCGTTGGCGACCGCCTCGAACGTGAACGTCGCGGCGAACGCCGGCGGTGGGGCCACGACGGCCACCAGGGTCGCTGTGACGACCGCAACGAGCGCGACGGTCGCACGCGCGCGAACGAAGGTGCTTGGCCCCATAGCTGCCCTCACTTGCCCCTGGTGGCGTGCCGGATCACCCGGGCACCGCCTTCGCGGGCCAGTGTCGGGGCGCCACGACCGTGTTCACAAGGAGGGGTGCCCCCCGTCGCGAGGGGGGTTGGCACACCCCACGGTCACCACCGCAGCCCGTAGGCTCGGGCAATGCAGCCGGGGACGGACCAGTCAGGCGCGGTCTCGGGCGGGGCACTGTCGACCTACGTCCCCCGCCTGCTCCTCGACGGCCGCGGACGTCACGGCCCGGAGCACTGGGAGGTCGATGGCAGTCTCGTGTTCGCGGACATCTCCGGGTTCACCCGCCTCACGGAACGGCTGTCGAAGCAGGGCAAGGTCGGCGCCGAGGAGATGGTCACCATCATCTCGCGGGTGTTCACGCACCTGCTGTCCTCGACCGAGGATGGTGGGGACGTCCTCAAGTTCGGCGGCGATGCGCTCCTGATCCTGTACGCCGGCGCCGAGCATGCCGTACGCGCCTGCCACGCGGCTCAGGGGATGCAACGCACGCTGCGGCGGGTCGGCTCGATCGACTCCAGCCGAGGACGGGTGCGCCTCCGTATGTCCGTGGGGATCCACTCGGGCACCTTCCCGATGTTCCTCACCGGCACCGACGACGCCCTCGAACTGCTGGTCGTCGGCGAGGCCGCCACCCGCACCGTGGACATGGAGTCCGCCGCTGACGCGGGCGAGGTCCTCGTCTCCCCCGCCACGGCCGCACAGCTGGACGCTTGCTGGCTCGGCGAACGCAAGGGCGAGGGCGTGCTCGTGCGCCGCATCCCGTCGCAGCCGCCCCTCACGGTCCTGCACGAGCCGGCCACGGGCATCGACGCGCAACGGTTCGTCCCCCGACTCCTGCGCGGGCGCCTCGGGCCGGGATCCGAGGAGCACGAGCACCGGCGGATCGCGATCTCGTTCGTCCACTTCGGCGGCGTGGACGCCTTGGTCCGTGAGCAGGGCACCGCCGCAGCCTTTGAGCGGGTCAACGCCCTCACGGCCGAAGTCCAGGCGGCCACGGACGAGTACGGGGTGCTGGTCGTCTGCACCGACATCGGAGCCGACGGGGGGAAGTTCATGCTGGCCGCGGGCGCCCCGGACGCCTCCGAGGACGACGAGGGCAGGCTACTGCGCACCGTCCACCGCATCGTGACCACCGACGTCGGGATCCCCGTTCGTGCCGGCGTCAACCATGGCCACGTCTTCGTCGGCGACGTCGGCGCCCCGTTCCGCCGCACCTACTCCACCATGGGGGATGCGGTGAACCTCGCCGCGCGAGTGATGGGCAAGGCCCCGTTCGGGCGGGTGCTCGCCACTCGGGGGGCGGTCGAGACCGCCGCGGGCCGATTCCGCACCGAAGCCGTCCCGCCGTTCCTGGTCAAGGGCAAGACCCGGATGGTGGACGCCCTGCTGGTCGACGAGCCCCTCGGAGAGAGGGCGCCGCGGCTGCACGGTTCGGAGCTGCCGCTGGTCGGGCGCGACGCCGAACTCGACGCCATCGACGCGGCCGTCGCGGCGGCAGGGAGCGGACGGGGCGGCACGATCGAGCTCGCGGGCGACGTCGGTGCCGGCAAGTCGCGGGTGGTCGCCGAGACCGTGGAGCATCACGCGGGCCTGCCGGTGCTGGCCGTGGTCAGCGACCCGTACGTGCGTGCTACGCCGTACCACGTGGCCGGTGCGCTGCTCCGCCGCCTGCTGGGCATCCCCGCCGACGCGGGTGCCGACCAGGCGGGACGTCGGCTCACGGCCGTCGTCGCCGCCCAGCGTCCCGAACTGCGGCCGTGGCTGCCACTACTGGCCATCCCCGTCGGCGCCCGGGTTGCCCCGACCCCGCAGGTCGAGGCGACCGACGCGCGATTCCGCCAGCAGCGCATGCGTACCGCCGTCTCCGACCTCGTCGCTGCGCTCGCCCCGGTCGGCCTCCTCGTGGTCGAGGGGGTCGAACACGTCGACGACGCCTCGGCCGACCTTCTCGGCCATGTCCTGTCACAGGTCCCCGACCGCCACTGGTGCGCCATGCTGACCCGCCGGTCCGACGTGCCCCGCCCCGCCTGGTGCGAGGTCGAGGACCTCGTCGAGGTGGCCGTGGGACCGCTGCCCCGTGCGGAGGCGCTCGCCCTGCTGTCCCACGTCTGCGAGCGGCACCCCATCCCGACCCACCTGACCGACGCCGTCCTGGATCGTGCCGACGGCAACCCACTGTTCCTCCTCGAACTCGTGCGCACCACGGCGGAGGCCGGCGCCACGGCCGTGGACCAGCTGCCACAGAGTGTCGAGTCGATCATCGCCAGTCGTGTCGACGCGCTCGACCCCGACGACCGGCAGGCCCTGCGGTACCTGTCGGTCGTCGGCTCGCATGCGCCGTCGGCACTCGTGGACCTCGCGCTCGGCGACCTCGGTGTTCGCAGCGACGACCATGCCCGGTGGTCCAGGCTCGAGGCCTTCGTCACCCCCACGGACGGGGGACTGACGTTCCGGGGAAGCCTCGCTCGCCACGTCGCCTACGAGGGCCTGACCTTTCGCCGCCGGCGCGAGCTACACGGCCGCGTCGCCGACGTGCTGCTCGGGCATGACGGCGCTGACCACCCGGGCACGTCGGCTCAGGACAACCCCGCGCTGGTCTCGTGGCACCTGGAGCAGGCCGGCCGGTGGGCCGAGGCCTGGCCGCTGGCGGTGGCAGCCGGTGACGCCGCTCGGGCCGCGTACGCCAACGCTGAGGCGGTGGACGCCTACCGGCGCGCCATGGCGGCGGCAACCCACCTGCCCGATCTACCCGGTGCCGAGCTCGCAACGGTGGCGGAGCGGTGCGGGGACACCTGCGAGGTCGCCGCCCTGTACCCACAGGCGATCGAGGCCTACGCCGTCGCCCGTCGGGCCGTGGCCGATCCGGTGTGCCGGCTGCGGCTGCTGCGCAAGCAGGGGGTCGTGGAGGAACGGATCGGCCGATACACGGCCGCGCTGCGCTGGTACGGCCGTGCCCTGCGGGCGGCCGAGGGGCTGTCGGGAGACGAGGTCGCGGGCTGCGTCGCTGCGCTGCACAACGCCTACGCCGGCGTCCGCTACCGGCAGGGCCGTCTGTGGGACGCCGTCCGCCACGCGCGTACCGCGGCGGATCTGGCCGCCGCCCGCGACGATCTCGCCAACCTCGCGCACGCCTACTACCTCCTCGAATCGGCCCTGACCGACCTCGAGCAGGAGGAAGCCGCCCAGTTCCGCGACGACGCACTGCCGATCTTCCAGCGGGCCGGCGACCTCGTCGGCCAGGCCAACGTTCTCAACAATCTCGGCAGCAACGCCTTCGTCGCCGGCGACCTGGCCGGCGCCCAGGAGCTCTACGAACGGTCGCGTTCCGCCCGGTTGACCGCCGGCGACGTCGTGGGTGCCGCGACGGCGGACAACAACATCGCGGAGGTACTGATCGAGCAGGACCGTCTCGAGGAGGCCGAGGACCTGCTCCGGCAGGCACTGCGAGTCTGGCGCGGTGCCCGCTATCCGGTCGGAGTGGCCCTGGCCACCAGCAACCTCGGGGTGGTGACCGCGCGACGCGGTCGGACCGAGGAGGGACGCGCCCTCCTGGAGGAGGCCCTGGCCAGCTTCCAGAAGCTGGGATCCACGAGCCTCGTGGAGGCGACCCGGGCGCGCCTCACCGAGTTGCCGCGCGATGAGAACGCGACGACGGCCGCAGGACGACCTGGCAGGATTCCGGGCACGGCGCCCGTCAGCCTGTCGCCGCCGGGGCCCGTCGCCGGCGCACCTCGGCGAGCAGCGCGGGCAGGAACGCGTGCAGGTCGCCGATGACCGCGTAGTCCGCCTTGGCCACGAGCGGGGCCTCGGCATCGGTGTTGACCGCCAGGATGCGCTTCGCGTTCATGC
>CAZDIF010000022.1:11159-14664 GCA_964505365.1 uncultured Actinomycetota bacterium | reverse complement strand
GAGGAGGCCTGCCATGCCGGGGTGGCCTCGGCCGGGCTGAGCCTGACGTTGCACAACGACATCTGCCTGCCGTACTTCACCGAGTTCACCACGGACGAGCAGCAGGCCCGCTGGCTGCCGGGGATCGCCTCGGGCGAGCTGATCACGGCGGTGGCGATGACCGAGCCGGGAGCGGGCAGTGACCTGGCCGGGATCGGCACGACGGCGGTGGCCGACGGGGACCACTACGTGGTCAACGGCGCGAAGACGTTCATCACCAACGGGATCAACGCCGACCTGGTGGTGGTCGCGGTCAAGACCGACCCGTCGGCTCGGCATGCGGGCATGAGCCTGCTGGTGGTCGAACGGGGGATGGAAGGGTTCGAACGTGGCCGCAACCTGGACAAGGTGGGGTTGAAGGCGCAAGACACCGCGGAGCTGTTCTTCGACGACGTGGCGGTGCCGGCGGCCAACCTGCTGGGCGAGGAGGGGCAGGGGTTTGCGATCCTGACGACGAACCTGGCGCAGGAGCGGCTGTCGATCGCGCTGGCCGGGGTCGCGGCGGCGCGGGCGGCGGTGGACTGGACGCTGGCCTACGTGCAGGAACGGTCGGCGTTCGGCCGGCCGGTCGGGGACTTCCAGCACACGAAGTTCGTGCTGGCCGAGGCCGACACCGAGGTCACGATCGCCCAGCAGTTCGTGGACCGCTGCATCGAGGCGCTCAACGCCGGGCAGCTGTCGGTGCCGGACGCGGCCCGGGCCAAGTGGTGGTGCACCGAGCTGCAGAAGAAGGTCATCGACGCCTGCGTGCAGCTGTTCGGCGGCTACGGCTACATGCGCGAGTACCCCATCGCCCGCGCCTGGGCGGACGCCCGGATCACCACGATCTACGGCGGCACCACCGAGATCATGAAGACCATCATCGCCAAGGACATCGGACTGTGAGCGCTGAGGCGCGGGGGCCTGTGGCCACCCGGGCGCCGTGGCGTGTCGGGGTGCTGTACCCGGGCCACGCCGCCGAGGACGACTACCCGGCGCTGGCCCGCCGGCTCGCACCCACCGGCGTGGTCGACGTCGTGCACACGCCCATGGCGGTGGACCACCACGGGGTCGAGGCACTGCTCGACGTCGGCCGCGACGAGAGCCTGCTGGCCGGCGTCGAGCAGCTGCGAGGAACGGCCCCCGACGCCGTCGCCTGGGCCTGCACCAGCGGCAGCTTCGTCTACGGCTGGGACGGGGCACACCAGCAGGTCGACCTGCTGGAGCGGGAGCTCGCGTGTCCGGCGACGACCACCGCCGTCGCCTTCGTCGCGGCCGCCGAGCACCTCGACGCCCGCCGCGTCGTCGTCGCCGCGACCTACCCGGACGCGCTCGCGCACCACTTCGTGGCCTTCCTGGCCCGCGCCGGCGTCGAGGTGCTGCACATCGACACCGCCGGGATCCTGACGGCGGCAGCCGTCGGCCAGCTCGGCCACGACGACGTCACGGCACTGGTCGATGCCGCACGGCACGAGGACGCCGAGGCCGTCCTCGTCCCCGACACGGCGCTGCGGACCGTGCCGTGGCTGTTCGAGCTGGAGACCCGCGCTGGCATGCCCGTGCTCACGGCGAACCAGGTCACGGTCTGGCACGCCCTGCGCCGAGCGGGGATCACGGTCACCGGCGAACGGCTCGGAAGGCTGTTGTCGCCCGAGGGCCGCACGGGGGCGCGCGCACGGTCCTAGCCTGCGGACGGTTCGACGACCAGGAAGGACGGACGTGGGCGGGACCCGCAGCAGGCAGGAGCCAGCCCCGGGCCCGCTGCTGCCCACGACCGTGCGGAGGCTCGAGCACCGGCTGGCGCAGTCGCAGGCCGACGGTCGGCTGCCGTCGCTGGTCGGCGCGGTCGTCCACGACGGCCGGCTGGCCTGGACCGGTACCGCCGGGCAGGTCGGCGACGAACCACCGACCACCGACACCGGCTACCGCATCGGCTCGATCACCAAGACCTACACCGCCGTGCTGGTCATGCGGCTGCGGGACGAGGGCCGGATCGACCTCGCCGACCCCATCGGCGACCACGTGCCGGGCACGCCACTCGGCGACCGCACGATCGCGTCGCTGCTGTCCCACACGTCGGGGCTGCAGGCCGAGACCGGCGGCCCGTGGTGGGAACGGACCGCCGGCGGGACCTTCGAGGAGCTGTTCGAGGCCCTCGACGAGGAGGTCGTCCGCCACCCGCAGGGCCGGGTCCACCACTACTCCAACCTCGGCTACGCGGTGCTCGGCGAGCTGGTCCAGCGGCTGCGCGGGACGACCTGGATGCAGGCCGTGCAGGCCGAGCTGCTCGACCCGCTGGAGCTGTCCCGCACCACCTACGGCCCCGCCGCGCCCCACGCCGAGGGGTACGCCGTCCACCCGTGGGCCGACGCCGTCCTGCCCGAGCCGGCCGCGGTCCACGACGCCGGCGCGATGGCGCCAGCCGGCCAGCTGTGGGCGTCGATTACCGACCTCGCCGCCTGGGGACGCTTCCTCGCCGGGGACACGGGCGACGTCCTGTCGGCGGACACGCTCGAGGAGATGTGCGAGCCGATCGCGCTGAACGACCCCGCCTGGACCGTCGGGCACGGCCTCGGCGTGCAGGTGTTCCGCCGCGGCGAGCGCCGCTGGGTCGGCCACGGCGGCTCCATGCCCGGGTTCCTGGCCCAGCTGCTGGTCGACCGCGACCAGGACGCCGCGGCCTGCGTCGCGGCCAACGCCACGGCGGGCATGGACACGGTGGCCGCGGACCTGCTGGAGCTGCTCGTCGACGCCGAACCGGCGTTCCCCGAACCGTGGCAGCCGGGCGACGTGCCGGCCGACGTCCTGGGCGCGCTCGGGCCGTGGTACTGGGGCCCGTCGTCGGTCGCGCTGCGGTGGACCGACGGGTACCTGCGGATCACCGCGCTCGACGGCCGGGCTCGCGAGTCCCGGTTCGTCCAGCGCGACGACGGCCGCTGGGAGGGCCTCGACGGCTACTACCGGGGCGAGGTGCTGGACCTCGTCCGCGACGACGACGGACAGGTCCACCACCTCGACCTGGCCACGTTCGTGTTCACCCGCACGCCCTACGACCGCGACGCACCGGTGCCCGGCGGGGTCGACCCCGAGGGCTGGCGGTAGCCGAGCGGAGCCCCTCGTCGGGTGTGCGGCGCGGTTCCCCATGGTGAAGCGAGCCGCACACTCGACGGACGGACGGGGCCGGACGCACACCTCCACGTGACCTGCCGGCGCCCCGGCGCGTGGTACACACCGGGAGTCGCACACCGAGGGGCCGATCGGGGGCGACCCCGCATACCCGCCCGCATCCCGAGTGAACCCCGTGCCGAAGTCCCGCGTCCCCGTGGCCGCCGCCGTTCTGACGGCGGCCGCCCTGGCACTCGCCGGCTGCAGCTGGCCCGGCGAGGACCCGCCCCCGGCCACCGCGACCGCGGGTGGGACCGAGCCGTCGGTCGGCGAGACCCTGCCCGCCGGGGGCGCCACGATCGCACCACCCGACCTGTCCAGC
>CAZDIF010000022.1:0-11059 GCA_964505365.1 uncultured Actinomycetota bacterium | reverse complement strand
CGGCGAGACCCTGCCCGCCGGGGGCGCCACGATCGCACCACCCGACCTGTCCAGCGAGCAGGTGGACTGCACCGGCGTCAGCGAGCCCTGCGACTACGGCGACGACCCGGAGCTCGATCGGCTGTGGGACGCCTGTGCCCAGGGCGACGGCAGCGCCTGCGACCGGCTGTACTACGACTCGGCGTTCGACACCCGTTACGAGCAGTTCGGCAACACGTGCGGGGACCGGGACCTCATCATCCCCTGCCCGGGCGACCTGCCCTGACGGGGCGTCAGCCCACGCGGTCGAGGCTGTACTCGGCCAGCCGACGCAGCGCCTTGACGGCGGCGTCCGCGGAGGGGGCCGCGCCCTCCAGCGCGCCCCCGAGGCCGTCGAGGTGGCCGTTGGCGGCGTCCACGTAGGTGCGGGCGGTGTCGCGGGCCCGCGCCATGCCGTCGGACCCACGGAGCAGCTCGAGCGCCCGCGGCAGGTCCTCGTGGGCGACCGGGCCCTCCACGAGCTGGGCCAGCTCGCCGTCCGGGTCGTCCTCGAGCGCGTAGAGCACCGGCAGCGTGCGCACGCCCTCCAGCAGGTCGGTGCCGGGGGTCTTGCCCGAGGCGTCGTGGTCCGAGCCGATGTCCAGCAGGTCGTCGGACAGCTGGAAGGCCATGCCGACGTTCCAGCCGTAGCCGGCGACCGCGGCGATGACCGCGTCGTCGCACCCGGACAGCAGCGTGCCGTAGCGGCAGGAGGTGGCGATCAGCGACGCGGTCTTGCCGTCGATGACCTGCAGGTAGTGGTCGAGCGTCGGGTCCAGGCGAGGCACGTCCGGGGGCAGCGCCCCCTCGGAGCCCTGCACCTCCAGCACCTGGCCCTCGCACAGCGACGCGAGCGTGCGCGCCATGATGCGGGTGACCTCGACGCCGAGGTCCGCGGACAGCTCGGACGCGCGGGCGAACAGGTAGTCGCCGGTGAGGATGGCGACGGTGTTGTCCCAGCGGGCGTTGGCCGACGGCGTGCCGCGACGGGCCGGCGCCTCGTCGATCACGTCGTCGTGGTAGAGCGTGGCCAGGTGGACCAGCTCGACGATGACACCCGCCTCGGCGATGCCACGCGCCGCCGGGTCACCGAGGTGGCTGGTCAGCGCCACCAGCATGGGCCGGAAGCGCTTGCCGCCCGCGTCGATGAGGTAGCGGGCCGCACGGTCCATGAACGCGTGGGACGAGCTCACCTGCTCGTGCAGCAGCTCCTCGACACGGTCGAGGACCGGTCCGACCTGCAGGCCGTGCGCCTCCAGCTCGGCCAGCACGGGGCCGGGGATCGCGACGTTGGCCGAGCGGTGGACGGTCACGGTCTCGTTCTTCGATCGAGGACGCCCGGCCCTCGGCCGGGACGGGCACGGTACGGCAGGACCGGCTACTGGGCGAGCTGGGAGGATCGCTCGGCGAGGTCGAGCAGGACGGCCGGCTGCAGGCCGAGGTAGACGACCAGCGCGGCGGCGAGGTTGACGCCGAGGCTCCACCCGGTCGAGTAGGCCGGCTCGAGCATGCCCTCGACCGGGTCCTCGAGGAACATCATCCCCATGATCCGCAGGTAGAAGAACGCCGCGATCACGCTGGACAGCACGCCGACGGCCACCAGCCAGACCAGCCCGGCGTCGACCCCGGCGCTGAACACCTGCAGCTTGCCGACGAACCCGGCCAGCGGCGGCAGCCCCGCGAGGCTGAGCAGCGCCACCATGAGGATGCCGGCCAGTGCGGGCGAGGTGCGCCCGAGCCCGCGGAGGTCGCCGAGCGTGACGGACCGGCGGTTGCGCCGTTCGACGGCGATGACGGCGCCGAAGGCGGCCAGCGTCGAGAGGGCGTAGGTCAGCAGGTACCAGAGGGTGCCGGAGATCCCGGCCTCGCCGACGGCGCCCGGCTCGGCGGCGGCCGCCACGCCGATCGCGGCATAGCCGGCGTGGGACAGGGCCGAGTAGGCCAGGATCCGCTTGACGTCCTGCTGCACCAGCGCGACGACCGCGCCGAACATCATCGTGATGGCGGCGAGCACGGCCACCACCGGCACCCACAGCTCGCCGAGGAGCCCGAAGGTCGCGTGGGAGATCCGCAGGAGCCCGGCGAACCCGGCGGCCTTGGTGGCGGCGGCCATGAACGCGGTCACGTTGGTCGGCGCGCCCTCGTACACGTCCGGGGTCCATGCATGGAACGGCACCAGCGCGACCTTGAACCCCAGGCCGACCGTCACCAGGATCATCGCGACCACGACGAGCCGGTACGACGTCGTGAACGCGCCGATGGCCTGGCCGATGGCGGGGATGTCGACGGTGCCCGTGGCGACGTACAGCAGCGCCATGCCGTACAGCAGGATCGCCGAGGCCACCGCGCCCGTCACGAAGTACTTCAGCCCGGACTCCTGCGACCGGCGGTCGCGGCGGGCCAGCCCGCTCAGGACGTACAGCGAGATGGACAGGATCTCCAGGGCGAGGAAGAACGTGATGAGGTCGTTGGCCGCTCCCAGCATCGCCATGCCCGACGCCGACAGCAGCAGCAGGGGCTCGAACTCGGGGCGGTGGATCTCGCGGTCGCGCAGGTAGGCGTGGCCGAGGGGCAGGACCAGCAGCACCGTGCCGTACACGGTCAGCCGGGTGAACAGGGCGATGCCGTCGAGGGCGATCGAGCCCTCCATCGCGGTCACGGTCGTCAGCCCCTCGACGCTGACCTGCATCGGCACGAGCAGCTGCCAGATCGTCAGGACGAAGGCGCCCAGCACCCCGATCCCGGCGATCCAGGTGTGCAGCACGGGCGGCGCGGCCGCCAGTCCGAACGTGAGCGCCAGCACCGCGGCGCCGAACACGATCGTCACGATCCCGGGGGTGGTCTGCCCGGCCGCGACCAGCAGCACGCCGACGACGAGCCCGATGACCGCCACGGGGCCGGCGGCCACCAGGCGCCAGCGCCCGGCGACGGCCATCAGCAGCAGGGTCAGGGCGGCGCCCACGACGACGAGTTCCGGTGCGAAGGTCGACCACGCGACCTCGGTGGGCGCGGCGGCCTGGGCGAGCAGCGTCGTCACGGGGACACCTCCGACGTCGGGGCCGGCGCGGGCACCGTGTCAGCCCCGGCCGGCTCGACGGACGTCATGTTCGCCAGCACGTTGTCGACGGCCGGCTGGACCGTGTCGTACAGCGGCTTGGGGTAGATGCCGATGGCGACGATCAGCACGACCAGCGGGACCATCACGCCGACCTCGGTCCAGTTCAGGTCGGTGGTGGTGCGGTTGTCCTCGCCCTCCAGCGGCCCGTGGAACATCCGCTGGTACGCCCACAGCAGGTACAGGGCGGCCAGCACGGCACCGAACGACGCCAGCACGGCGGCGGCCCGGTGCACCTGGAAGGTGCCGAGCAGGATCGGGAACTCGCCGACGAAGCCGTTGAGCCCCGGCAGCGCCAGCGACGACAGGGCGACCACGAGGAACAGGCCGGCGAACACGGGCGTCTGGCGGGCGAGGCCACCGAATGCGGCGATCTCGCGGGTGTGGCGCCGCTCGTACAGGAACCCGACGAGCAGGAAGAGCCCGCCGGTGGACAGGCCGTGGATGATCAACTGCACCACACCGGCCGACGTCGCCGTGGCGTTGAGGGCGAAGATGCCCAGCACGACGAAGCCCATGTGGCTGACCGACGAGTAGGCCACCAGCTTCTTGATGTCCTTCTGCATCAGGGCGACCACCGCGCCGTACAGGATCCCGATGACGCTGAGGATGAGGATCCACGGGACGGCGAAGAAGCCCGTGCCCGACCCGAGGGCCAGCTCGCGGGTGGCGTCGGGGAACAGCGGCAGCGAGTAGCGCAGGAACCCGAACCCGCCCATCTTCAGCAGGATGGCCGCCAGGAACACCGACCCGGCCGTGGGCGCCTCGGTGTGGGCGTCCGGCAGCCACGTGTGCACGGGGAACAGCGGCACCTTCACCGCGAACGCCACGAAGAACGCGGCGAACAGCCACCGCTGCTGGCCGAGGTCCAGCGACGCCTCGAGGATCGCGCCGTACGAGAACGACGTGCCGCCGGCAACCGTGTACAGGAACAGGATCGCGAGCAGCATCAGCAGCCCGCCGAGGAACGTGTACAGGAAGAACTTCACGGCGGCGTACCGGCGCTGCAGCCCGCCCCAGATCCCGATGATGAGGTACATCGGGATCAGCGTGAACTCGAAGAAGACGTAGAACAGCAGCAGGTCGGTGGCGCCGAACACGCCGATGACCGCGCCCTCGAGCACGAGGAACGCCGCCATGTAGCCCTTGACGCGGTCGGTGACCTGCCACGACGCCACGATCACCAGCGGGGTGATGAACGCGGTGAGGGCGATGAGGACCAGCGCGATCCCGTCCACGGCGAACGACACGTTCGCGCCGATCGCCGGGATCCAGTCGTAGGTCGCCTGCAGCTGGAACACCTCGCCGCCCGGGTCGAACGAGGCGACCATCACGGCGGCGGCGACCAGGGTCGCCAGGGACGCGACCAGCGCGATCAGGCGGGCGGTCCGGTCGTCCTCGGCGAGCAGGCCGATCAGCACCGCCCCGAGGATGGGCAGGAAGACCGTGATCAGGACGATGTTGTCCATCCGCTCACCTCACCTGCACGAAGATGACGGCGGCCAGCACGACCGCCCCGAGCACGAACCCGCCGAGGTAGCCGCGCACGAACCCCGTCTGGGTCCGCCGCGTGACCCGGGCGCCGGCCGTGGCCAGCGCGCCCACGCCGTTCACGGCGCCATCGATCACCCGCTCGTCGAACGCGACCAGCCGGTTCGACAGCCATCCGCCGAAGCGGACGAACAGGGCCTCGTACGCCTCGTCGACGAAGAACTTCCGCTCGGCCAGCTCGGCCGCGGGGCCCCGCAACGGCTCGGCCAGCCGACCCATCGACAGGTCCCGCTGCGGGCCGTACAGCAGCCACGCGAGCCCGATGCCGGCCAGGCCGGCCACGATCGAGATCACGATCAGCATCGGCTCGGTCAGCGGGCCGTGCGCGGCGAAGGCCAGCCCCTCCGTCGACGCGACGGCCGGCTGCAGCCAGGTGAAGAAGGGGCCGTGGTGGACGACGTTCAGGGCCGCACCGCCCACCAGCGACAGGACGCCGAGGACGACCAGCGGCGCCGTCATCGACAGCGGCGACTCGTGCGGGTGCAGGCGCGTGACGTGCGCGTCCTGGGCCGACGGCGCGCCACCGGTCGAGTCCTCGGCCGGGACCGCCACCTCCAGCCCGCCGCCGTGCGGGTCGACGACCCGTTCGCCGGCGCGCCACCGGGGCTCGCCGAGGAAGATGAGGAAGAACCAGCGGGACATGTAGAAGGCGGTCAGCACGGCCGTGAGCAGGCCGACCACCCAGATGCCGGTGAACCCGTGCTCGTAGGCGGTCGTGAGGATCTGGTCCTTGGAGAAGAACCCGGCGAACGGCGGGATCCCGGAGATGGCCAGCCAGGCGACCGCCGACGTCCAGAACGTGATCGGCATGACGTGGCGCAGGCCACCCATGCGCCAGGCGTCGGTGCGGTTGGCCATGGCGTGCATGACCGAGCCGGCGGCCAGGAACAGCAGCGCCTTGAAGAAGGCGTGGGTCGTCAGGTGGAAGATCCCCTCCGAGAACCCGCCGGTGCCGACGCCGATGAACATGTAGCCGAGTTGCGACACGGTGGAGTAGGCGAGGATCTTCTTGATGTCGTCCTGCCGGATCGCGATCAGGGCGGCCAGCAGGGCCGTGCCGGCACCGATCCAGGCGATGATCGTCATGGCGCCGAGCGACTGGACGAGGATCGGCGAGGCCCGCACGGTGAGGTAGACGCCGGCGGTCACCATCGTCGCCGCGTGGATGAGCGCCGACACGGGGGTGGGACCGGCCATGGCGTCGGGCAGCCACACGTACAGCGGGATCTGCGCGGACTTGGCGGCCGCGCCGCCCATCAGCAGCAGGCCCAGCGCCAGCGCCACGCCCGCCTCGAGCCCGCCGGCCTGCTGGAGGATGCCGCCCCCGTCGGCCGTGAAGAAGTCGAGCGTCCCGAACGCCGAGAACGCGACGAACATCGCGATCATGTACGAGACGTCACCGACCCGGTTGGTGATGAACGCCTTCTTGGCCGCGGCCGCGTACTCGCGGTGCTCGAACCAGAACCCGATCAGCAGGTAGCTGGACAGCCCGACGAGCTCCCACCCGACGAACAGCACCAGCAGGTTGGACCCGAGCACCAGCACGAGCATCGAGAACAGGAACAGGTTGAGGTAGGCGAAGAAGCGCTCGAACCGGGCGTCGCCGTGCATGTAGCCGAACGAGTAGACGTGGATCAGCGCCCCGACGCCGGTGACCACCAGCAGCATCGTCGCGGTCAGCTGGTCGACGAGCATGCTCCACGTGACCTGCAGCGGCCCGGCGACGACGAAGTCGAACATCGGCCGCAGGTGCGCGCCGGGCTCGGCCAGCACCTGCAGGAACACCGCGACGGACAGCAGGAACGACCCGGCGGCCGCGGCCGTGGCGATCCAGGCCGTGTTCTCGCGCAGTGGCTTCGCCGTCAGCAGGACCAGCACGAACCCCACAAGGGGCAGCACCGGGACCAGCCACGCCAGCCCGATGGCACCCGAGGCGGTCTGGACGACCTCGTTGGCTGCCTCCTGGCCGGCCTCGGCCGCGAGCAGAAGCGATGAACCCACCAGCGTCCCTTCAGCCCTTGAGCAGTCGCGGTGCGTCGACGTCGAGCGTCCCGCGCCGGAAGAAGATGTTGACGATCAGCGCGAGGCCGACGACGACCTCGGCCGCCGCGACGACGATGACGAAGAACACGAACACCTGCCCGTCGCCGTTGCCCCACAGCCGCGACCCCGCGGCCAGCGTGAGGTTGACGGCGTTGAGCATGAGCTCCACGCACATGAACAGCACGATGGCGTTGCGGCGCACGAGCACGCCGGTCAGCCCGACGCAGAAGAGCAGGGCGGACAGGACGAAGTAGTAGCCGATGGGCATCAGGCGTCCTCCCCGCCCTCTGAGGGCTCGCTCGTGCGCCGGCGCTGGGCCTCGACCACGTCCGGGTCATCGGTGACGAGCGGCCGGTCCGCGTCCCCGCCGCCCGACAGCGAGGCCGCCTCCGTGGAGGCGAGGACGTGCTCGCGCTCGGCCTCCTCGCGTGCGGCGACGTCCTCCTCGTCGGGAACCGGGCCGGACACCGCCCACGCCGGGTCGTCGTCCTGGTCCGGGTCGGTGCGCCGGCCCAGCACCATCGCCCCGACGGTGGCGACGGTCAGCAGCACGGCGGCGGCCTCGAACGGGAACGTGTAACGGCCGAACAGCCGGTTGGCCAGCACGCCGACGGATCCGCCACTGCCGGCGAGGCTCTCGTCGAGCCCGGCGCACGGCTGGCTGTCGGCCGTCCGCGTGACGTCGGCGGGCGCCTGGCCGCCGCACAGCGACGCCTCGCCCGTGTAGGCGCCCATGAAGGTGAACAGCAGCACCCCGGCGATCGCGGCGACGCCGAGCACGGCCACGGTCGTCACGCGCCACGACCCGGCCGCCAGCAGGTCGTCCCGGTCGACGCCCAGCAGCATGATCACGAACAGGAACAGGACCATGATCGCGCCGGCGTAGACGATGACCTGGCCGATGGCGAGGAAGGACGACTGCAGCAGCAGGAACAGGGCCGCGATCGACAGGAAGTTGACGACCAGCAGCAGGGCACCGTGCACGATGTTGCGCATCATGACCATGCCCATGCCGGCGCCCAGGGCGATGACCGCGAACACGGCGAACAGCACGACCTCCGCCGTGTCGCCGACGGCGACCTGCGCGAGCGGCATCACGGCTGCTCCTCCGCGTCCGTGTCGTCCTCGCGCGGGCCGGTCGGCACCACGTCGCTGGCGAGGTATCGCCGGCGGTTGGTGGCCTGCGGGTACTCGCCGCCCTTCAGCGTCGGCGGGGTGACCGCCAGGCCGCCGTAGTAGTTCTCCCCGCGCTCCTGCACCTCGCGGTCGAGGTGCGGCGTGGGCTGCCCGTCGGTCGGCACCGGGGTCAGCAGCATGTCCTTGGTGTGGATCAGGCCAAGCCGCGTGTCCGCCGAGATCTCGTAGTCGTGCGTCATCGTCAGCGCCCTCGTCGGGCATGCCTCGATGCACAGGCCACAGAAGATGCAGCGGTTGTAGTTGATCTGGTAGTCCTCGGCGTAGCGCTCGCCGGGCGAGTAGCGGGCCTCGGCGGTGTTGTCCGCGCCCTGCACGTAGATCGCGTCCGCCGGGCAGGCCCACGCGCACAGCTCGCAGCCGATGCACTTCTCCAGCCCGTCGTCGTAGCGGTTGAGCTGGTGCTTGCCGTGGAAGCGCGGCTGCACGGGCCGGGGCTTCTCCGGGTAGCTGGCCGTCTGGGGACGGCGCAGCATCGTGCGCAGGGGCACGGACATGCCCCGGCCGAGGATCGTCATCCGCAGGGCGAGGGCCACGACCAGCACGAGGCCGAGGAAGAAGAGGAGCGTTCCGAGGGCGGTCGGCATCAGGCGTTGACCTCCCGGTCGTCGATGCGTTCCTGCGTGAGCTGGGCCTGGCCGGACGGCGGCACGTCGCTGGTGACCGGCACCGCGGCCTCCGGGGCCTCGAGCCGCCGGGCCGTCGACGGCGCCAGCGACGTGCGGAACCGCAGGTCACGGGCGATGAGCGGCAGGCCGATCAGGGCCAGCAGCATCGTCCCGAGGCCGACGAGCCCGGCCAGCGTCTGGTCGGCGACGCCGGTGATCTGGTCCTGGGCGACGACGAGCGCGGCGGTGACGACGGCCCAGACGAGCGCGATGGGGATCATGACCTTCCAGCCGATCCCCATCAGGCGGTCGTAGCGGGCGCGCGGCTGGGAGCCGCGCAGCAGGACGAAGAAGAAGATGAACACGACCGTCTTGGCCATGAACCAGACGATCGGCAGCAGGTTCTGCAGCCACGTCGGCCCGAACACGGGGCCGGACGGGCCGCCGAAGAACAGGGTGACGACGATCGCCGACTGGATGACCACGCCCATGAACTCGCTGAGCATGAACATCCCGAAGCGCATGCCCGAGTACTCGGTGTGGAACCCGGCGACGAGCTCGCCCTCGGCCTCGGCGAGGTCGAAGGGCGGGCGCTGGGCCTCGGCGATCATGGCGACGACGAACACCAGGAACGCGGGGAACAGCGGCAGGAAGAACCAGCCGGGCGCGCCGGGGAACAGCCCCTCGCCGGACTGGGCGGCGACGATGTCGGAGACGCGGAAGCTGCCGGTGTAGATCAGCACGCTGGCCACCGACATGCCCATCGCGATCTCGTAGCTGATCATCTGGGCCGACGAGCGCACGCCCCCCATCAGCGGGTAGGGCGACTGCGACGCCCAGCCGGCGAGGAACACCGCGTAGACGTGCAGCGAGCCCATCGCCAGCACCCACAGGACGCCGATGTTGAGGTCGGCGGCGTGCAGCGGGAACGTCTCGCCGAAGAGGGTGAACTCGCCACCGACGGGGATCACGGCGACGGTCATGAACGACACGATCACGGCCACCAGGGGCGCGGCCGTGAAGACGACCTTGTCGACCATGCCGGGCGTGACGTCCTCCTTGAAGAACATCTTCAGCCCGTCGACCAGTGTCTGGCCGATGCCCAGCGGGCCGACCCGGTTGGGCCCCAGCCGCGACTGCATGAACCCGACCAGCCGCCGCTCGCCCCAGATCAGCACGGCGGTCGTCAGCAGGAACACCAGGAAGGTGACCAGCACCCGGAAGACGTGCACCCACAGCGGCAGGTCCATCACGCCACCTCCTCGGTGGAGGCAGCCGTGACGGTGACGCGGACCTCGCCGCCGAGGTCGCCGAGGTCGGTGGCCGCCACGCCATCGGCGTGCGACGGCACCCAGGCGGTCCCCGGGGACTGGTCGGCGGTGACGCGCACCGGCAGGGCCACCGTGGTGGCGCCGGCGACCTCGGCGAGGTCACCGTCGGCCACGCCCGCAGCCTCGGCGTCGTCGGGATGCAGTGCCAGCCACGGGTCCTTCGCCGTCGCCATCAGGTCGGGTGCGTTGTCGAGCATCGGCGTGGGCTCGAGCAGCAGCGGCGAGGTGGTCAGCACCAGCCCCTCGGGCTGCTCGCCCTCCTCGTCGGCCGGCTCGGGCGAGGCGACGGCGGGCCAGTCGCGGGCGTCGCGGGCCGGCAGGCGTGCCATGTCGGTGCGGATGCCGTCGAGGTCGTGGAAGCCGAGGTCGCCGCCGAGCAGGCCGGCGAGCTGGACCAGCACCTCCCAGTCGTCCTGCACCAGGCGGGGGCCCTCCAGCGCCAGCGAGAAGTGCTGGCGCCGGCCCTCCCAGTCGGTGCGGGACCCGGCGCGCTCCTGCGCGGCCGTGACCGGGAACACCACGTCGGCCAGCTCGGCCGTCTCGGTGCGGGCGGTCTCGTGCAGCACCACGAAGGCCTTCTTCAGCGCCTTCGTCGCCAGGTCGGGCGACGGACAGTCCCGCACGAGGTCCACGTCCAGCAGGTACAGGACGTCGATCTTCCCGGCGGCAGCGTCGGTCAGGATCTGGTGCAGCTCACGGCCCGGGGCGTCGGGGAGCTCGCCCCACACGTCCGAGACCGCGGCGCGGTCGTCGGCGTCGTCGAGGCGGCGACCACCGGGCAGGCCACCGGCGACCAGGCCAGCGTCCAGCAGGCCCCGGGTGTTGGACCCGCGCGGCACCCAGGCGACCTTGCCGCCGACGGCGTCGGCCAGCTGGCCGGCCGCGGAAAGGGCTCCCGACCCGGCACGTTCACCGACCAGCACGACCGGCGCGCCGTCGCCGCGCAGGGCCTCGAGCACGTCGTCCAGGTGTGGGGCGTCGTAGCCGCTGGACGCGGCGCGGTCGGCCAGTGCGGACACCCCGGCCCGGCGGGCGAGGGCCGCCAGTGCAGCGGCCTCGTCGCCGGCGTCGGTGTGCAGCCGCCGCCAGGCGTACGGCTCCATGGAGCCGGCACGCGAGCCGACCGGGACGACCTTCGCCGTGTGGTTGCGCCACGCCTTGCGGATCCGCAGGTGGAGGATCGGGACCTCCTCCTCGGG